>NZ_JBIKBQ010000062.1:0-24005 GCF_058122085.1 Luteolibacter sp.
GCAGAGCACGGCGGCGAAGGCGATGAAGAGGATTTCGCCGAAATGGTGAAGAGTGTGCCCGCCGTCGCGCGGGTCCTTGATGGACGCGAAGACATCGAAGCCTTCGGGAAAGCCTTGGGAATAGTCGATTTTGTCGGGATTTCTTGGCATTCAGGAAGACTGAAGGCACAAAATACGGTGTACAAGCCTGTTAGGAAAGCCTCCCGTGGTATTTCCCTAATGGAGGAACCCTGATGGCCGCCGTGTTGTTCAACCTGCTCGATGAACTTCAAGCCACCGGATGTTTCGCCCGCATGAGTCTCGCTTCCCATGGTGCTGAGCGCGACTGCGGCCATACCGGCAACTTCTGGAACATGACATGGGCGATGCCCGGCGTGGCGCAAGCCGGCCCGCAGGCCAGCGGCGCGTGGATGGACGAGTTCGGCGCGTGGTCCTTCGATCTCGCCCGCGGCTGGGACGGCGCCGTCCGCCATCAAGGCCCTCCCGAGGTGAAGGACGACAGCACCGGCAACTGGGACGCCACTGGCGCCTACCTTCTCGCCTACGCGATGCCGCTCAAGAACATCTGGCTCACCGGCAGGCGGCGCAGCCAGATCACTCCACTGACCGCCGAAGTCGCGAAACAGACCGTCCTCGACGGACGGGGGTGGTCGCAGGGCGACAAATTCAGCGCTTACGACAAGCTGGGCGTGGAGATGCTTTTCGAGCGCCTTTCCAGTTGGTCTCCCGTGGTGAGGGAGCGCGCTGCGATCGCGATCGCCCGGCGCTCGCCCAGCTCAAGGGAAAAGCCGAGGAGGGAATCCAAGCCTGCGTGGACTACGCGCGCTCCCAGAATCCGTGGGCCAGCGAGAAGCGGACCGCCGAGCTGATGAAGATCCTTTGCAGCTACGGTGCCCGTGCGAAACCGGTTGTTCCCGAACTCAAGCGGATCGCCGATGATTTCGCCAAAGGTGAACCGGATTTTCCCAAGGCGTTGAGCCTCCAGAAGGCCGCCTCCATCCGCGAGGCGGGCAGCAAGATCGAAGCCTCTACCGAGAATCCCGCGCTTATCCGGATTCAATAGAAAGCGCAACCGAACGAAGCACGAAAAGATTCCCGCGCAACGTGGCGGCGGTTTCCAACCGCCATGTCTCGCGCGGAATCATCCTGGTGACTTGGAAGGTGATAAAAGAAATCACGCGCCACCGTAAGTTACCGCGCCGTCCCATCCGCCGTGAAATTTTCCTCTCGTTTTTAAAAAGTTGCCACTGGATGGGTGGTCTTCGTGGCGACCTCGGTTGGTGCCATGCATGCGGCAAGCTGCAATCCGGAGCCGGCCACCAGCGTGGTCACCTATGAAGCCTTCGGCGCGGTCGGCGACGGGGTGACCGATGACCTGCCCGAGACTGCCTGGTTTTGGTCGAGAACAAGAACCAGATGCACTTCATCCGCCGCGGTCTGAACCAGAACGACGGGGTCGAGCAAAAAGAGGTTTTCATTCTCCGCCGGGACGGCTCGATCGAGGGGGCGATCGACTGGGACTACGACGTCGTCACGCGCGTCGAGGCCCGGCCGATCGACCCGGAAACACTGGTTCTAAGAGGCGGAGTTTTCACCAATATCGCCAACAGGATGAAGCAGGAGAGGGGATCCGGCTACTGGGACCGCAACATCCTCATCAGACGTTCCAGAACGGTGGCGGACGGAGTGACGCAGCCGTCACCGGCGAGACCGATATCGGGCAGCCCTACAGTGGTTTTCTGAGTGCCCAGCAGTGCGCTAACGTCATCCTGCGCAATTGCGTGATCGACGGGAGAAAGACCTATCAAAAATCGGCAGCGCGGGCAAACCCGTCGCCATGGGCACCTACGGATAACGGGCCGACCTTGTGGTGGACTTCCGCATGATCCACTGCCGGATGGGGAACGACATCCACGACCGCAGCCGCTGGGGGCGGGGCGCCACCAATTTCATGAAAAACATCCTGGTCGAGGACTGCGTTCTCTCCCGGGTGGACGTCCACATGGGCGTTTCCGGGAGCTACATCATCCGCCGCTCGACGCTCGGTCATGCGGGACTCAACGCGATCGGCAGGGGGCGTTTGATTGTCGAGGATTCCACGCTGCACGCCCGCGTCAACCCATTCCTTGACGTAGCGGATTCCCTCGGTGGCGTTTTGGTCATCCACATCGCACAAGGCCACAATGTTTTCCCCGGCAAGGCCCTGGAGATTGAGCGCGCCGCGGCCCCCGACTCCGATGCAGGCGAGGTTGATCCTGCTGTTGGCCGAGGGCCCGGAACGGGCGATCGCGAAACGCGGGGCGAGCCAGGCGCCGGCGGCGAGGGCGGTGGTCGAAGTGAGGAACTGCCGGCGGGTGGTCGTCATTGGAGTCATGGTGGTCTTGTCAGTGGATTTAATGTCCCTTGAAAACTCCCATCATCATATCCAGATATGAAGATTTGACGCTTGAGCGGGCCCGGAATGGGGCTTAACTTCCGCCCATGCCGCGGACTGACCCCACTTCCGAACTCCAAAAAGCCCTCGCCGAGCGCATTTTCGTGCTCGATGGGGCGATGGGCACCACGATCCGGACCTACGGACTCAATGAGTCCGATGCCCGCGGCGAGCGTTTTGCCGATAACGAAAAGGATCTCCTGAACAACGGCGACATTCTCTCGATCACCCGCCCGGAAATCATCGGCGACATCCACAAGCGCTTTTACGAGGCAGGATCGGACATTTGTGAGACCAACACGTTTTCCGCCACCGGCATCGCGCAGAGCGAGTTTTTTGTCGAGGACCCGCGCGAAAAGGGTGGCCGGAAAGACCCGGAGTTCTTCCAGAAAATCCTCGAAAACCCGTTCCTCAACGATCTCGCTTGGGAAATGAACGTCGAGTCATCCCGCCTCTGCCGCAAGTGGGCGGACGACGTCGGCACCGACACCGGCCGCAAGCGCTACGTCGCCGGTGCCATCGGGCCGTTGACCGTCTCACTCACCAATTCCCCCGACGCCAACGACTCGGGCTTCCGCGTGGTGACCTTCGATCAAGTGCTCGCCGCCTACAAACACCAGGTCCGCGGCCTCATCGAGGGCGGTTGCGACATCCTGATGATCGAAACGATTTTCGATTCCCTCAACGCCAAAGCCGCCGCCGTGGCGGTGCAGGAAGTCTATGACGAAGACAAGGTGCATCTTCCCCTCATCATTTCCGCCGCCGTCGGGCTGGGGGGGGAAACGATGATTTCCGCGCAAAAAGTCGAGGCGCTGTGGAATGCCTTCGCCCACACCAAACCGCTCGCCATCGGCCTGAACTGCTCGCTCGGTCCGGACCTGATGCGCCCGCACCTCGAAGAGCTCTCCGAGTGCGCGGCCACCTGCGTTTCCTGTTATCCCAACGCCGGGCTGCCCAACCCGCTCGCGCCCACCGGCTTCGACCTCGATCCGCAGCACATGCACGACTACATGGCGGAATTCGCCAAAGCGGGTCTGCTCAACCTGGCGGGTGGCTGCTGCGGCAACACGCCGGAGCACGTCGCCGCGATTGCCAGGGCCGTGGCGAAATACGCGCCGCGGGAGATTCCCGTTGTTCGATAGGATTGAAGCGCAGAGACGCAAAGGGCGCGAAGGGAACGCAAAGGAGAAAAATTAACAACACTGGGATGAGATGAAGGAATACCTGAACAAGCTATCAAACGAAGTGATTGGGGCGGCGATTGAGGTTCCCCAGGATTTGGGGCCAGGACTGCCCGAGTCATCCTATGAAGCCAGTTTGCAACATGAGTTGAGCCTCCGTGGAATCAGCTCGGTGAGGCAATTGCTTCTTCCAATCACGTACAAAGGGCTGGTGATCCCCGACGCCTATCGCATCGACTTGCTGGTTGATGGCTGCCTGATGGTCGAACTTAAGACGGTCGAGGCCTTGCAGCAGATCCACTCTTCGCAACTCCTAACGTATTTACGCATGTCCAACAACCATCTCGGACTCCTTATCAATTTCCGGACCGTGCTCCTCAAAGACGGCATCAAGCGCCTCGTCCACAACTTCCCATCTTAACTCTGCGTCCCTTTGCGACCTCCGCGCCTCTGCGGTTAACTCTTCTCCTAAATGAAAACCATTCCCCACGCCCTCCGTCTGTCCGGCACCGAGGCCTATAACCACACCGCCGACAAGCGCTTCCTGATGATCGGCGAGCGCGCGAATGTCGCGGGCTCCCCGCAGTTCGCGAAGCTCGTTAGAGCCGGTGACCTGGAAGCCGCCGTCGAGGTGGCGCGCCAGCAGGTCGCCAACGGCGCCAACGTCATCGACATCTGTTTCGACGACGGCCTGATCGACGGCAAGGCGATGATGAGCCGTTTCCTGCAACTGCTCCAAGGTGAGCCGGACGTCGCGAAAGTGCCGATCATGGTGGATTCCTCGAAGTGGGAGATCCTCGAGGAAGGCCTGAAATACCTGCAAGGGAAGGGGATTGTGAACTCGATCTCGCTCAAGGAGGGCGAGGAGAACTTCAAGAAACAAGCCCGCCACATCATGCGCTACGGCGCGGCGGTGGTCGTCATGGCCTTCGATGAAAACGGCCAGGCAGCATCCTACGAGGAGAAGATCCGCATCTGCGAGCGCGCCTACCGGATTCTTGTCGATGACGTCGGCTTCAATCCCGACGACATCATTTTCGACCCCAACATCCTGACCGTCGCCACCGGCATCGAGGAGCATAACAACTACGCGCTCGATTTCATCAACGCGACCCGCTGGATCAAGGAGAACCTCCCCGGCGCGAAGGTCTCAGGCGGTGTCTCGAACATTTCCTTCTCCTTCCGCGGCAACAACAAGGTCCGCGAGGCGATGCACTCCGCGTTTC
The DNA here is from genome assembly GCF_058122085.1 of Luteolibacter sp. Lineage (NCBI taxonomy): Bacteria > Pseudomonadati > Verrucomicrobiota > Verrucomicrobiia > Verrucomicrobiales > Verrucomicrobiaceae > Luteolibacter > Luteolibacter sp. Next base: position 4,842 of record NZ_JBIKBQ010000062.1, read on the forward strand.
TCTATCACGCCGGACTGGCGGGGATGGACATGGGCATCGTCAACGCCGGCATGCTCGAGGTTTACGACGAGATCCCGAAAGACCTGTTGGAATGCGTCGAGGACGTGTTGCTGAACCGCCGCCCGGATTCGACCGAGCGGCTTCTCGAACTCGCGGAGAGTTATAAGAACGTCGGCGGCAAGAAGATCGAGGAAGACCTGTCATGGCGCGACGAGCCGGTGGAAAAACGTCTCGAACACGCGCTGCTCCGCGGCATCGACAAATACATCGACGAGGATACCGAGGAGGCGCGTCTGAAATACGTGCGTCCGCTCAAGGTGATCGAAGGCCCGCTGATGGATGGCATGGGCGTGGTCGGCGACCTGTTCGGAGCCGGGAAAATGTTCCTGCCTCAAGTGGTGAAATCCGCGCGGGTGATGAAGAAGGCCGTCGCCTGGTTGTTTCCGTTCATGGAGGCGGACAAGGCGGAATATCTCGCGGGCGACATCGCCGCGATCAAGCTGGAGAACCCCGCGCTCACTGATGACGAGGCGCTCAAGCTCGCGGAACGCGGCCGCTCGGCAGGTCGCTTCCTGATCGCCACGGTGAAAGGCGACGTTCATGACATCGGCAAGAACATCGTGGGCGTGGTGCTTTCCTGCAATGGCTTCGAAGTCACCGACATGGGCGTGATGGTTTCATGCGACAAGATCCTGGCAAAAGCCAAGGAGCTCGGGGCGGATGTCATCGGTCTATCCGGTCTGATCACGCCGTCGCTCGATGAAATGGTCCACGTCGCCAAGGAAATGGAGCGCCTCGGTTTCAAGGTGCCGCTGCTCATTGGCGGCGCGACGACTTCCGCCGCGCACACGGCGATCAAGATCGCGCAGCATTACTCGGGACCGGTGGTTCACGTGCTCGATGCCTCGCGCTCGGTGCCTGTCACCACGTCACTGCTGTCGAAAGACCAGCGCGACGCCTTCGCCCAGGAGAACCGCGAGAAGCAGCAAAAACTGCGCGACAACTTCCTCGGCGGGCCGAAGAAGGACACCCTCACTCTCGCCGAAGCACGAACCGCCGGCCCGAAGTTCGACTGGTCTAACTATTCGCCGCCGGTGCCGTCGTTCACCGGCACGCGGACGATCAAGAGCCCGTCGCTGCGCGAGCTCGCGAAGTTCATCGACTGGACGCCGTTCTTCCACGCCTGGGAACTCCGCGGCGTGTGGGACCGGGAAAACCAGATTCTCAAAACCAAAAACGCCGAGGGCGCGGCGGAAGCCGGCAAGCTCTATCAGGACGCGATGGCCTGGGTGGACCGCATCATCGCCGAAGACCGTTTCCGGGCGGAAGGCATCTACGGATTTTTCCCCGCAAACGCCGCAGGCGACGACATCATCGTCTGGAGCGACGAAACGCGGACGACGGAGCGCATGCGTTTCCACAGCCTCCGCCAGCAGCTCAAGAAAGACTCCGGCAAGCCCAACGTCGCGCTGGCCGACTGGGTCGCGCCATGTAGCGGCGATCACCGGTCGCCGCGAATGGCCCCGTCATTCCTCAACCCCGAAAAATCCATCGCCCGCAGCGACAAAAGCCATCTTCCTCACTGGCACCAGGACGGAGCCACCTATGCCATCACCTTCCGGCTCGCTGATTCACTCCCGCAATCCGTCCTTACCGAATATCAGCAGGAAAAGCAGGAAATCCTTCTCAAACACAAGCAAGCCGAAGACGCGGGAGACGCAGCTCTTTCAGCTCAACTCAAAAACGAACTCGAAGGCCTTTACAACGAGCGGATGGAAACCGCGCTTCACGCCGGGTATGGTGAATGTTGGATGAAGCGACCCGAGATCGCGGATATTGTTAAAAACACGTTGTTTCGTTTCGACGGTGATCATTACGACCTCGGCCCGTGGTGCGTGATGCCGAATCACGTGCATTTCCTGGTCAAGCCCAGGGAAGGCTTTTCGTTGTCGAAGATTTTGCAGGGGATCAAGTCGGCTTCGGCGAAGGAAATTAATATTCTGTTGGGGCGCGAGGGCTCGCTTTGGCAGAAGGAATCTTATGATCACATTGTCCGGGATGCGGATGATTATTGGAATCAGCGGAGTTATGTTTTGGGGAATCCGAAGGCGGCGGGGCTGGTGGATTGGGAGTTTGTGGGAGAAAACGGCTCGCGGCGACCGGTGATCGCCGCTACGCCGGATTACATCGGCGGATTTGTGGTCGGCATCCACGGCGCACATGAATATGCCGAGGAGTTGGACAAGCAGATCGATCCTTACGGCTCGATCATGGTCAAGGCGATCGCCGACCGCTTCGCCGAGGCCTTCGCGGAGTTCCTCCACCACAAGGCGCGCGTCGAGTGGGGTTATGAAACCGAGGACGAGCTCACGCACGACCAGTTGATTCATGAGAACTATCAGGGCATCCGTCCCGCTCCCGGATATCCCGCGCAGCCCGACCACACCGAGAAGCCGCCCTTGTTCGAGTTGCTAGGTGCCTCTGTCGAAACCGGCGTGACACTCACGGAAAGCTGCGCGATGCATCCCGGAGCGGCGGTTTGCGGGTTGTATTTCTCGCATCCGGAAAGCCATTACTTCGCGATTTCCGAGCTGCGGAAAGATCAGGTCGAGGACTACGCCCGGCGCAAGGGCATCAGTTTGGAGGAGGCCGAGAAATGGCTGGGACCGTGGCTGGGATACGCTTGAGCTAACTGACGATGAGGCTGGTAATTTGGTTTCTCGGACTCGCGATTCTCGTTCTCGGAACCTGGGTGATCTGGGGCGCGGGCTGGGACGAGCGGTTCACCCTCGAGGGAAGCGTGGCGTGGCTCAATAGCGCCGGGCCGTGGGCTTGGGCGGCGGGAATTGCATTGTTGATCGGCGATTTGGCGTTGCCGGTTCCCGGCACGGTCGTGATTTCGGCGCTGGGTTATATTTACGGGGCTTTCGTCGGTGGCTTGGCGGCGGCCGCTGGATTGATGTTAGCCGGGATTACGGGCTACGGCTTGGGCCGGCTTTGTGGCGAGCGGTTCGCGCGGCGCTGGCTTGGGGAGTGCGATTATGAAAAGGGCCGGCGGCTTTTTACTAACGGCGGCGGCTGGGTGGTGGCCTTGTCGCGGGCGCTGCCGATTCTACCGGAAGTGATTTCCTGCACGGCTGGACTGGTGAGGATGCCGTTCAGACGATTCACGGTGGCCTTGGCCTGTGGCAGCGTGCCGATGGGATTTCTGTTCGCGGCGATCGGCCGGGCTGGGCACGAGTCGCCGGGTTGGGCGTTCGGTTTGAGCCTGCTGGTGCCGGGGTTGCTTTGGCTGGTGGCTGGCAGGATCGCGCGTTGAAATATCCGGCCTTGAGTCGCCGCCGGGATGTCGCAGATTCGCGACGTGAAAATCGAAGTCATCAACACCGGAACCGAACTCCTGCTGGGTAACACGCTCAACACCCACGGCGCGTGGTTCGGCCGTGAGTTGTTCAAGCTCGGCCTGCGGATTTCCCGCCAGACGACGGTGCCGGACGGCGATGCGATCCGCGACGCGCTGCAGGAAGCGCTCGGTCGCGCGGATGCGGTGATCGTGACGGGCGGGTTGGGGCCGACCAGCGATGACCTCACCCGCGAAATCACGGCCGAGGTGCTGGGCTTGGAATTGATCACGGACGAGGCGGCGTTGCGCTCGCTGGAAGGCTTTTTCGCCCTGCGCTGCAGGCCGATGGTGGATGCGAATCTCAAGCAGGCACTCTGTCCGGTGGGCGCGGATATTTTACCGAATGCGAATGGCACGGCGCCCGGAATCTACGTCCCGCCGCGGCTCAACGGGCGGTCGAATTGCGCGATGTTTCTGCTGCCGGGACCGCCGCGTGAACTTTATCCGATGTATCAGGCCGAGGTGGTCCCGCGCTTGCTCGCCTTGGCGGGGGTGGAGAACCTGCATGAGGCGCTGGTGCTGAAATTCACCGGAATTGGCGAGAGCGATTTCCACCAAGGCATCGACGCGCGGCTGGCGGCGGTTCCTGGCTTGGAATACGGCTACTGCGCGCACATCGGCGAGGTGGACTTGCGTTTGATCGGCGCTGCGGCGGCGCTGGTGGAGGGGCGCGAGATCGCGCTCGAACGGTTCGGCTCCTATCTGATCAGCGATGATGAAAGTTCATTGGAAGAGACCGTCGTCCGCTTGCTCAGGGAGCGCGGGATGACCTTCGCCACCGCCGAGAGTTGCACGGGCGGGCTCATCGCCAACCGGATCACCAACGTGCCGGGCGCGAGCGAGGTTTTCACCCATGGCTTCGTGACTTACGCGAACGCGGCGAAGACCGGGATGCTCGGAGTTTCCGCGCAAGACATCGAAACGCATGGTGCCGTTAGCGAGGTCGTCGCCCGCGCGATGGCGGACGGAGCGCTCCAGAAGAGTGGCGCGGACATCGCGGTGTCTGTCACAGGCATCGCCGGTCCAGGCGGCGGTTCGGAGGAAAAGCCGGTGGGCACGGCGTGGATCGCGGTGGCGGCGCGGGACGCTCCGACGGAGGCCTTCAGCGTGTTTCATCCGCGCAATCGCAAGGACTTCAAACTCGCGGTGAGTCAGGCGGCGCTCGAGGCCGTGAGACGGCGGTTGAAGGCGCGAATCAGTTAAGAGGCCGATCTGCCAGAGTGTCCCGGCACCAGGCGAGGGCCATGAGCGAGTAACCGGTGCCGTAGGCCTGGTGGTAGTCGTAGAGCGGATAGTCCCACCACGATCCGTCCTTTTCCTGGCGTTCCAACAGAATCGCGGCGAGGCGTTTCGCGTAGGCGGCGTGGGCTTCCTTGGGCAGGAGTTTCACGGATTCGGTGAAATAATAGATGCCGTAGTAGTAGAAATAGCCGGCGATCCGGAACGCGCCCTCATGCGGGACCGGGCGTTTGCGGACGTTGCTGAGGAAGCCTTCGCGGGCGAGGAATCGGTCGGCCCAGGTGGTGAGGACTTCGTCGGTGACGGCTTTTTCGCCATAGACGCGGAGGGCCGCGTTGCAGGCTTGGGAGCGGGCGAGCGAGCCGGCGGGGCGGTTGATGTCGCTCCGCGGTCGCATCCGGTGGTTGAACGAGTAAGTGTAGGAGAAGTCCGGCGTGCGCTGATAGTTAATGCTGTCGATGGCTTTGCGGACGAGCTTCTCATCGGGTTTCACATCCATGGTGGCGCTGGCCTGATCCATCGCCAGGAGCAAGGTGGCGGTGGTGAAGGCGGTGGGGATGCCGGAAGGCTTTTGGGTGGTTAGGTTGTCGAAGACGTCGAGGTAGCCCCAGCCGCCGTTGATGTCGGCGTAGCGGTTGGCGAGATCGATCTGGCCTTGGGCGAGGGCGGCCCATTCGGCTTTTTTCGCGGGATCCTTCTCGCGGGCGTGGAGGCGGGAGATGGCGCGGAGTCCGTAGGCGTGGCCCCAGACATTGTAGGTGGTGGTGGGGTCCGCGCGGCGGAGTTTCGGCAGCTCGGCGGCGGTCCAGGCAGCGGCTTTGGCGATGGCGGCCTCGACCTCGGGGCGCGGGTCGGCGGCATCGATGAGGCCGGACAGCGCGAGGCCGGTAGCTCCGGCGCGGTAGGCGTGGTGGGCGCCGGGGAGGGGCGCGTAGATGTTGAGGTCCTTGGTGTGGGCGGCACTGCCCCATGAGCCGTTAGTGTTCTGACGGGTGATCTGGAAATCGACGCCGCGCCGGATGGAGGCGTCGAGGGACGCGCGGGTGACTTCCGGGAGTTCCGCTGGTTTTTCCTGTGCCAACGCGAACGTGGAGATCGTGAAAAACAGGGAGATGAGCGGGCTTGATCTCACGGCACGACGACGACTTGGCCGGCTTCGAGGCCGGACAGGATTTCGGTGTCGTCCTTGGACACCCGGCCGCGCTTGACGTGACGGCGCTCGGTCTTGCCGTCGGCGAGTTTGACTTCGACCGTCCAGCCGTCGGCGGCGAAGTTGAGGGCCTTGGTGGGGATGACGATGGCGGCCGCTTGCTGATAGGAAATCATGCGGACCTGGGCGGTCGCGCCGGCGGCGGGGACGGGTTCCTTGGGCCAGGTGGCGGAGAAATCCGCGCGGTAGGTGCCGTCGGGGCAGGGGGTGGCGGCGAGCTTGAGGAGCTTGACCGGGATTTCCACATCCTCGCGGCCGGGGAGGGTGGCGGCTCCGGTGAGTTCGGGCTTGAGCGAGCGGGCGGTCGCCTCGTCGAGGAATGAAACGAGGGCCAGTTTGGTGGTTCCGGGAACGAAGGTGGCGAACGCGGCGTGGGCGGGCGGGTGGCCGTGAAGAACGAGGGTTTCCAATATTTTCCCCGTGGTCCAGCGGCCGTTTTCGATGGGGCCGTGATAGAACCAGCCGTCGGCGGGGGCTTTGAACTCGAAGCGGGTGCGGTCGGCTTCGAGTTCGGCGAGTGCTTGTTTGGCGCGCTGGTTGGAGGTCGTCAGGGATTCGAGTTCGAGCTTGTTGAGCTCGATGGAGCGCGGGATGTCGGTCTCGGCCTTCTTGAGGGCGATGGCGGTGTCGCGCTCGGTGTCGGCGAGGGCCTTGGCTTCGCGGGGGAGGGTGACTTCGAGGGTGCGCTTGTGGTCGAGGCTTTCCATGCGCTGGGCGAACTCCGCGGCGGCGACGGCGTCCTGCTGGCGGACGAGGATGATTTCCTCGGTGTTTTCCGTGATGTCGTCCGCCTCGTACATCCTGGAGAGCTGCTTGAGTTCCTCTCGTTGGTTAGAAAGGATCTGGTTGCTGCGCTTGAGGGCCTGGGCGGCGCTGTCTTCGACTGCCTTGCGGCGGACCTGGGTGAAGTAGGTGTTTTCCTCCTTGGCGATCCCGGCCGTACGGCGGAGGGCTTCCAGTTTGTTAGCGGCTGTTTCCTGCAGGGTTTTCGAGTCCTGCTCGGCCTGCGCGAGGGCGAGCGAACCGGCTTCGAGCGCGCGGCGGGAGTCTTCGAGTTTCTTGTCGATTGCCTCGGAATCGAAGCGGACGAGCACGTCGCCTTTCGCCACCTTGGAGCCGTGGCTGGTGAGTTGGATGATTTTGAAATCGGTCCAGGCTTTCGGATCGAGTTTCAGAAGCACGCAATCGCCAGCCGGCAGGGCGGTGGTGTTGAAGGATTTTTCGACGGAAAAAGGCCGCGGTTCAATGGTGACTTCACCGGCGTGAGAGACAGCTGCGATCAAGGCGGGAAGGATGTGGAAAGGAGTGAGGCGGGCCATGGGTGCGGCGCAATCAAGCATGCCCTCGGAGAAAGATCAATCCGCGGCTTTGCCTTTCCGGGCGAGCCAGATCGGCAGGAAACGGGGGCGCTTCGCGTTGGGCGAGGAGGGCACGGTGAATTCCGCCACTTCGAAGCCCGAGCCCTGGAGGCGGCGGGTGAGGTTGGCGACGTGGCGCGAACCGGCGATGGCGAGCAGGCCGCCTTGCTGGAGCGCCTCGTAGGCGGCGGAAACCCAGCGGCGCTCGTCCACCCAGCTGCGGTTGCGCGGGCCGGTGGGGGAGGCGTCGAGATGGACGAGGATGGCGTGGAGCAGTCCGGCGTGGCGGAGGAGAGCCTGCGGGCCGCAATCGTTTTCCAGCGTGATGCGGCTGTCAGTCAGTAACGGGCTGTCGGGAATGTGGGCGCGGTGCCAGTCGGGGATGGCGGCGAGCGGCTCGGCGACGAAAAAGCTGGCGCGTTTCTGAGGGAGTTCCCTGGCGACGGCGGCGATGGTGTGGCCGAGACCGAGACCGGCGAACCAGATCTGCGGCTGGCGTGCGGGGCGGAACGGCGCGCAGGCGAGCCGGGCGAGTTCCTCCTCGGCCGCGCGGGTGGCGGGGCCGCAGATTTGCTGGCCGTGAACGAGGAGGGACTTGCGCCCGTCGTGCTCCTGGAGGGAGAGGATGTTCCCGTCGGGGAGTTGGGTTTCTGCGAGAGTGATTCTTGGTTTCATGGCTCTTGAGGCTTGCTTGGTCGGGCAGGGCTTAGTAGATCAAAAGCACTATGTCCACAGAACCTGCAACACCACGAACAAGAAGGGTTGGTTCTGAGAATTTAACCGCCTGATCGATTCAAAAAGAAAACCCCGGCCTGATGGCCGGGGTTTTTTGGTTTTTTAATGGTGGGTTAGGGAAGCTTTCGCCTCCCGGCAAATCACAAGCTGGCCTTGAGGACGGACGAAGGCTTGAAGCCGACCGACTTGGATGCGGCGATCTTCATGGCTTCACCGGTCTTCGGGTTGCGACCTTGGCGTGCGGCGCGCTTTTTGACCTCGAAGGTTCCAAATCCGATGATTTGGACTTTCTGGTCCTTCTTCACGCCAGCGGCGATGGAGGAGAGGACCGCTTCGAGGGCTTCGTCGGCGGCACGCTTGGTGGCGTCTTTTCCGAGGGCGAGTTGGATGGCTTCAATCAATTCAGATTTGTTCATGGCAGCGACGTTTCTGAGAATGGCACCGGGGCTTGGCAAGAGAAAATCTGTTGAAAATAAAGGGAGTTTTTTGCTGTGGCGGCTTGACTTGCAGGGGCTTTCTGGCTTGCGCCGCGCGGGATCCGGCGATCGGCGGATGACGGCGGGCCTGCCGGATTTTTTTGTTAGGATGGGTTAGCGCGTGTTCTGACGCGCGGTTCGGGAACCGGCGTGTGGTGCCGCGGGAGGCCGGGAGCGCCCGCTTGCCGATCGATATCGAGGGAGCTCGCCCGGTCTGGTGGCGCGGATTCCTTGCCAACCCGCGGAATCTCCAGGGCTTGTGAAATTTTTCACAAATAGAACTTGCGGAGGTTGGCGGCGATCCTTTAAAGACCTCGCGCCCGCCGACAGCAGGCTCCATTGCATGCGTTTTCTCCTCTCCACCACGATTTTCTGGATCCTGAGCCCGCTGGCGGCGTTTGCCTCTGAAGAGGGTGGGCATCACGCGCTGCCGCTATATGCCGACCGCGTGTTCGGCGATCTGCCGATCACCAACTCGATGTTGATGGTATGGGCCGCGGCTCTACTGGTAGTGCTGTTCTCGATGGTTGCCACCCGCCGGATGGCGCTCATTCCCGCTGGTGTTCAGAACCTCGCCGAGTGGCTGGTGGAAAGCCTTTACGACTTCCTCGAAGGGATCCTCGGCGCGCATCTTGTGAAACGCACCTTCTGGTTTTTCGGCGGAGTCTTCATCCTCATTCTCTTCACCAACTGGATCGGTCTTCTGCCGGCGGTCGGCACCATTAAATACGGTGGCTCGCCCATTCTTCGCGGGGGCAACGCCGACCTCAATATGACGGCCGCCCTCGCCCTCATCTTCACCGCTCTCTGGTTCTACTGGGCTCTCACCGAAAATGGTCCCGTCGGTTTCCTGAAACACATCTTCGCTCCCAAGGGCGACTTCAGCGGCTTCATGAAAATCTTCATGATCGTGATCTTCTTCGTGGTCGGCATCATCGAAGTATTCTCGATCCTGCTCCGTCCGGTCGCGCTTTCCTTCCGGCTTTTCGGGAACATCTACGCCGGTGAAAACATGCTGGAAACCATGATGACCCTGGTTCCCAAGTGGATGGCTTTCGCACCCGCGCTTCCGTTCTATTTCCTCGAACTGCTCGTCGGCCTCATCCAGGCGCTCGTCTTCATGCTTCTCACCTCCGTTTTCCTCAAACTGATCTGCGACCACGGAGACGACCACAAGGAAGCCCATTGAAATTTCCCGCCCTGACCATGACCTGATCGTGGGGAGCGGAAAAACCAACACAGACACACACCAACCACTAAATTCATGACCACACTCATCGACCTCAGCCCATTCCTCGGCGAACTCACAGGCAGCGTGCAATCCGGCATGGCCGCGATCGGTGCCGGCCTCGGCATCGGACTCATCGGCGCGAAAGCAGCCGAAGCCACCGGCCGTAACCCTGGCGCGTCCGGCGCGATCCTCACGCTCTCCATCATTCTTGCAGCTCTCGTCGAAGGCGCCTTCTTCGTCGCCGCTCTCGTCAAGTAATTCTTCCCTGCCGGCGGGTGCGTAGCCCGCCGGCGTTTTCCCTTTCCTTTTTCACGTTTCATCCAAGCTCACAGCGCCATGCTCGATTATATCAACGTTCTTGCGACAGCAGCCGAGGCCGCGCCAAGTTCCGGCAATCCTCTCGAAAACATCGTGAAGACGTTTCACGTCGAGTGGCCGCTTCTGATCGCGCAGGTTCTCAACATCGTGATCGTGCTTTTCGTCCTCAAGAAGTTCGCCTTCGGACCGATCCTCGCGATGCTCGAGCAGCGCAAAACCCGCATCGCCGAAGGTGAAAACAAGCTCAAGCGCATCGAGCAGCAGCTCGCGGAATCCGAAGCGACCACCGCCGCCGCCATCGCCAAGGCCAACGACGAGGCCGTCCGCCTGATCAACGAAGCCAAGCAAGGCGCCGCCGCTTTCACCGAGCAAAAAGCCCAGGAAGCGATCGCCAGCGCCCAACAGATCCTCGTCAAGGCCGAAGCCGCGGCCAAGGCGGACCGCGACCGTCTCAGCACCGAGCTGAAGCGCGAATTCGGCCGCCTTGTCGCCGCCACCACCTCGCAGGTCACCGGCAAGATCCTCAACGCCGACGACCAGAAGCGCATCAACGAAGACGCGCTCGCCAAGGTCGAAGCCTGAAATTTCATCTCTCTCACCTCTCCATGAAGATTTCCAAGACCGCCGCCGCCGCCGCTCGTCGCCTGTTTGGCCTCTGCCAGACGAACGGCCGGTTCGACGAGTCGAAACTGCGCACGGTCATTTCCCGCCTGATCGAGGCCAAGCCGCGTGACTACAAGGCGATCCTCGCCGCGATCCAGCGCCTGACCCGCCTCGAACTCGAGCGCCGCGAGGTGACCGTCGAGAGCGCCGTGGAAATCGACGACTCGACCCGCCAGCGCGTGGTCGCCGGTCTCACCAACCAGTACGGACCCGGCCTCGTGGTCCAATATCAAATCACTCCCGCCCTTCTGGGTGGCCTCCGCATCCGCGTGGGCAACGACGTTTTCGACGGCTCGGTCCAAGGACGCCTCGACCGCCTCGCCAACGCCTTCTGATTTTTTCAAACACTCTCACTTTTCAATAGATACCTTGTCATGAGCAGCATCCTTCAAGAACTCGAACAACAGATCGCCGGAATCACTTCCTCCGTCGCTAAAACTAACGTCGGAACCGTCCGCCAGGTCGGTGACGGTGTCGCCAAGGTCGAAGGTCTCTCCGACGTCATGCTCAACGAGATGATCGAGTTCGGTGGCGGCGTCACCGGGATGGCGCTCAACCTCGAGGAAAGCGAAGTCGGCGTCGTGCTTCTCGGTGATTACGCCGCCGTCAAGGAAGGTGCCGAATGCCGCACCACCGGCAAGTTGCTCTCCGTTCCCGTCGGCGAGGCCGTCCTCGGCCGCGTCGTCAACGCCCTCGGCGCACCCATCGACGGCAAGGGCGACATCGCCGCCGCCGCTTTCTACCCAATGGAGAAGATCGCTCCCGGCATCATCAAGCGGAAGTCCGTTTCCGTCCCCGTCCAGACCGGCATCATGTCGATCGACGCGATGATCCCCGTCGGCCGCGGCCAGCGCGAGCTCATCATCGGCGACCGCTCCACCGGCAAGACCACCATCGCCGTGGACACCATCATTTCCCAAGCCCTGCAAAACAAGGCGGCGGAAAACGGCAAGCTCCAGAACCACAAGCCGATGTATTGCATCTACGTCGCCATCGGCCAGAAGCTCTCGAACGTCGCCCGGATCCAAAAAATCCTCGAAGACGCGGGTGCGATGGAATACACCACCATCGTTTCCGCTTCCGCCTCCGACGCCGCCGCCATGCAGTATCTCGCTCCTTACGCGGGCTGCTCGATCGCCGAGTATTTCATGGACCAGGGAAAGGACTGCCTGATCGTGTTCGACGACCTTTCCAAGCACGCCGTCGCCTATCGCCAGGTGTCGCTGATTCTCCGCCGCCCGTCCGGCCGCGAAGCCTATCCGGGTGACGTTTTCTATCTCCACTCCCGGTTGCTCGAGCGTTCCGCGCGTCTTTCCGAAGCCGCGGGTGGTGGTTCGCTCACCGCGCTGCCGATCATCGAGACGCAGGCCGGCGACGTTTCCGCCTACATCCCGACCAACGTGATCTCCATCACCGACGGCCAGATCTACCTGGAAACCGACCTTTTCTATCAAGGTATCCGTCCTGCCATCTCGGTTGGTCTCTCGGTGTCCCGCGTGGGCTCCGCCTGCCAGACCAAGACGATCAAGTCCGTTGCCGGAACCACCAAGCTCGACCTCGCCCAGTATCGCGAGCTTCAGGCCTTCGCCCAGTTCGGTTCCGACCTCGATGCTTCCACCAAGAAGAAGCTCGATCGCGGCGCCCGGATCGTCGAACTCTTCAAGCAGAACCAATACAGCCCGCTCGCCATGGAGATGGAGTCCATCTACCTCTTCGCGATGCAGAACGGTTACTTCGACGACGTCTCCGTCGCCGACGTGAAGCGCTTCCAAGCCGCATTGGGTGATTATTTCAACACCCGCAAGGGCGACCTCCTCGACAAGATCCGCAACGAAAAGCCGGACCTCAAGAAGGACAAGGCGATGGTGGAAGCCGTCAGCCAAGGCATCGAGGACTTCAAGAAGTCCTGGAAATAAGCTCCTTCCTCTTCCTTGATTCTGGATTCCTGACTCTACCCTCTCGACAACATGGCAAACCTCCGCGACATCCGCCGGCGCATCAAGTCGGTCAAAAACACCGCGCAGATTACTCGCGCGATGCAGCTTGTCGCTGCCGCCAAGATGAAGAAGGCGCAGGACCAGGCGCTCGGCGGGCGTGAGTATGCCAAGCAGCTCACCCAGATGCTGTTCGACATGCGCAGGAACTTCGGAGAGGAATCCCACCCGCTGCTGGAGCGCCGTCAGGGCGGCCGCGAGCTGGTGCTGGTAATCTCCACCGACAAGGGCCTTTGCGGTCCTATCAACACCAACCTCGCCCGCAAGATCAAGTTGCAGGCTTCGCCAGACGCGCACTTCGTGACCGTCGGCCGCAAGCTCCGCACGATGGCCGAGAAGCTCGGCATCAAGGTCATCGCGGACTTCACCGTCAAGGACCCGGTGCCGTTCTCCCAGGCTCGTCCGATCGCCAAGTTCATCACCCAGCAGTTCCTCGACGGCAACTACGACAAGGTTTCCATCGCTTTCACCAGCTTCGTGAACACCCTCCGCCAGGAGTCCGAGGTCGTGACGCTGCTTCCGATCCAAGGCCACCGCCAGGGCGAGGATCAGGCGTTCGAGGAAATCGGTGCGGGATTCAAAGTCGAGGAACACCAGAACGATCCGGTGAGCGACTACATCTTCGAGCCAAGTCCGGCCGGCGTGCTCAGCGCGATTCTTCCGCTCTACGTCAATTACGAGGTCTTCCAAGCCATCATGGAAGCCCGCGCTTCAGAGCACTCCGCGCGGATGGTCGCCATGAAGTCCGCGACCGACAACGCGAAGAAATTCATCAAGGAGCTCACGCTCGAATACAACAAACTCCGCCAGGGAGCCATCACTTCCGAGCTTCTCGAAATCACCACGGCCATGAAGGCCATGGAGTGACCTGTAACTTTTAACATTGAACTTTTAACTCTTTTTCCCATGAGCAACCAAGGAACCATCGTCCAGATCATCGGCGCCGTCATCGACGCTGACTTCTCCAAGGCAACCAAGCTGCCTGAAATTTACAACGCGTTGGAGATCCAATACGTCCTCAACGGCGTGGATACCAAACTCGTTCTCGAAGTGCAGCAGCACCTTGGTGACGGCTGGGTGCGCGCGGTCGCCATGTCCACCACGGACGGCCTCAAGCGCGGCATGGCTCTCGCAGACCTTGGCAAGCCGATCTCGGTTCCTGTTGGAAAACAAGTTCTCGGCCGGATCTTCAACGTGACCGGCGACCTCGTGGACGAAAACGTGCCGATCGCCGACGCGAATTTCCGCTCGCCGATCCACCGTCCCGCTCCTGCTCTGACAGAGCAATCCGCCAACACGGAAGTTCTCGCCACGGGTATCAAAGTCATCGACCTCATCTGCCCGCTGCTCAAGGGTGGCAAAGGCGGCATGTTCGGTGGTGCCGGCGTCGGCAAGACGGTCGTCATCATGGAGCTCATCAACAACATCGCGAAAGCGCACGGTGGTTTCTCCGTCTTCGCCGGTGTCGGTGAGCGGACCCGTGAAGGAAACGACCTCTACTGGGAAATGATCGAGTCCGGCGTTATCGCCACCGAGAAGGACGAAAAGGGCCATCCGAAACTCGACGACCGCGGCAACCCGGTTCTCACGGAAGGCTCGAAGGTCGCCCTTTGCTACGGTCAGATGAACGAGCCTCCGGGCGCCCGTCTCCGCGTCGCGCTCTCCGCCCTCACGATGGCCGAGCACTTCCGCGACGAGGACAACCAGGACGTGCTTCTCTTCGTGGATAACATCTTCCGTTTCTCCCAAGCCGGTTCCGAAGTGTCCGCGCTGCTTGGCCGGACGCCGTCCGCCGTGGGTTACCAGCCGACCCTCTCCGAGGAAATGGCCGGTCTCCAAGAGCGGATCACCTCGACTAACAAAGGTTCCATCACTTCCATCCAGGCCGTTTACGTGCCTGCGGACGACTTGACCGACCCGGCTCCCGCCAACACCTTCGCCCATCTTGACGCCACCGTCGTTCTCGAGCGTTCGCTCGCCGAGCAAGCGCTCTTCCCGGCCGTCGATCCGCTCGCTTCCACCTCGAAGGCGCTCGCTCCAGACATCATCGGCGAGGAGCACTATCGCGTCGCCCGCGGCGTGCAGATGGTGCTTCAGCGCTACAAGGACCTTCAGGACATCATCGCCATTCTCGGTATGGACGAGCTTTCCGACGAGGACAAGATGAGCGTCTTCCGCGCCCGGAAAATCCAGCGTTTCCTCACCCAGCCGTTCCACGTGGCCGAGGTCTTTACCAACGTCCCCGGCGTCCTTGTCTCTATCGAAGACACCGTCAAGGGCTTCGCGCAGATCCTCGACGGCAAGCTCGACGACGTTCCGGAAGGCAACTTCTACATGAAGGGCAACATCGAGTCCGTTCCACGCGACTGAGAATTTCAGGTTTTCAGCATTTACCACCGCCATGGCTCTCCAACTTGATATCGTCACTCCCGAGAAGAAGATCTTCTCGGACACCGTGGACAACGTCTATCTCCCGGGAGCGGACGGAGAAATGGGCATCCTGCCGCAGCACGCCGGTCTTGTGACCGCGCTGAAGCCCGGCGAGTTGCGCTACCTCCACAACGGCAAAGTTGAAAGACTCGCCATTGGTTCGGGGTTCGCTGAAGTCTCCCAGTCCAAGGTCGTCGTCCTAACCGACATGGCGCTGGGAGAAGCCGAGATCGACGAACTCAACGCGGAAGAAGCGATCAAGCGCGCCCAGGAAAAACTCCAGGGCGTGGAGCACAGCATGGATGCCGAGGAAGTCGCCTATCTCCAGGGCGTCATCGCGAAATCCGCCGCCGCGCTGCACTTCAAGAAGACCTTCCGCCATTGAGGTTGATCCTTCGGAAATTTCAAAGCCCGCGTCGGTCTATCCGAAGCGGGCTTTTTTCGTAACCCGCTGGATATGTTCTCCCAATTCTTCCAAAAAAAACGCGGCACGTGGAAAGACGACGCCCTCGCCGGCCTGACCGTGGCTCTCGCGCTGGTTCCCGGATCGATTGCCTTCGCCTTTGTCGCGGGCGCGCCTCCGCTGGCCGGGCTTTACGCCGGATTCTTCGTCTGTCTGATCACCGCCGCGTTCGGTGGGCGCCCTGGCATGATCTCCTCGGCGGCCGGGTCGCTGGCGGTGGTGATGATCGCCTTGGTGGCGGAAGGGGATCGTCGCGGCGGTCCCGGCGCCGGACTTGAGTATTTGTTTCTGGCGGTGATTCTGATGGGCCTGATCCAGGTCGGGGTGGGCTTGCTCCGGTTAGGGCGACTGATCCGTTTGGTGCCCCATCCGGTGATGATGGGATTCGTGAACGGCCTGGCGATCGTGGTTTTCATTTCCCAGCTTCGCATGTTCCGTGAGCGGGACGGCGCGGCGGTGGGTGAATGGCTGCATGGCCTGCCGCTTTACACGATGCTGGGATTGGTGGCGCTGACGATGGCGGTCATTTACGTGTTGCCCAGGTTCACGAAGAAAATCCCGTCGTCTCTTGCCGCGATCATTGTGGTGAGTCTGGTGGCCCTTGGCCTGGAAACGCAGACGGTGGGCGATCTTTCCAGCGTGAAAGGGCCTTTTCCGCTGCCCCACTGGCCCGGTATTCCACTCACTTGGGAGACCTTGCGTTTCGTCGCGCCCTACGCGTTCATTTTCTCCATGGTGGGTCTGGTAGAAACGCTGATGACTCTGCAGCTCATCGATGAAATCACCGAGACCCGCGGCAAAGGCAACCGCGAAGCCATCGCCCTCGGCGCGGCTAACATCGTCGCCGGATTGTTCAAGGGCATGGGCGGCTGCGCGCTGGTGGGGGAGAGCCTCATCAACATCACCTCCGGCGGCCGCGGCCGGATGTCCGGGGTGATCGCGGCGGGCGCGTTGCTGGCTTTCATCGTGTTCGGCTCGCCGCTGATCGATCAAATCCCCATCGCCGCGCTAACTGGCGTGATGTTCGCGGTGGTGATCGCGACCTTCGAGTGGTCGAGCTTCAACACGATCGGCAAGGTTCCGTTTTCGGACGTGCTGGTGATCGTGGTGGTGACCGCGATCACCGTCTGGCAGGACCTGGCGATCGCGGTGTTCTGCGGAGTGGTTCTATCCGCTCTCGTGTTCGCCTGGAAGAGTTCGAAGAACGTGCGGCGCACGACGCTGGCGGATGCTGAAGGCGGGCGGATTTACGGACTCGAAGGGCTGCTCTATTTCGGCTCGGTGCGGGACTTTTCCGAGAAGTTCGATCCCGCGAAAGATCCCGACCAAGTGACCTTGGATTTCCACGACGCCCGCGTGTGTGACCTTTCCGGCTTGGAGGCGATCCGGTCGCTGGCCGAGCGTTACCGAAAAATCGGTAAAGTCCTGAACGTGAGGCATCTGTCGCCCGATTGCCGCCGGATGTTGGAACGGGCCGGAAGCATGGTGGATGTTCAGGTGGCAGACGATGATCCCGCCTATTTGGTTGCGCGCCTTGGATGGTAGGTAGGTTTTCGTCATAGCGGAATTCCGGCGTGGCCACCGACGAAAGGATTTTCTCCAAAGCGCGAACGCTCAGATCCCCCACCGGTCCTCAGGAGATCGGCCCCCGGCACCGCCATGCCGCTGAATTAAAACCTTATTCCATAAGGAGGAATCCTCGATACGGCTTGGCAACTTCCAAGGTTCTGATCCTCAGTGATCTGCGTGCCACTCCCAGCGCGTGGCGCCGGAGCTTCAGTTCCCGTGTCCGGTGCCGTGACGCGCGATGACCGGGCGCGAAAAACTCGATCCCGACGCTATTGGCCCGTGTTTCCACTGCCTGTTCCCCATGTAAGGACCCCCGTTACGCGTGGAACGAGTGCCTGTTCCCGTTGTAAGGACCCCCGTTACGCGTGGAACGGGTGCCCGTGCGCGATGTCAGCCCCCCTGTTTCACATGTCCGGGCAACCGTGCGTCATGAAAAGCCCCCGTGGCGGTGGGAAAGACAGGCAATTCCTGAGTGCTCCGGTAACGAGTGCAAGGCCTGGCTGCCGGGAATGACGGTGGTGGATGTGCGGCGGGCGGCGTGATTGAGAAAACCAACCCAAGCCCGCCGGGTCCGCGTGATCCGGCGGGTGTTTGGTTTTTTAGCATATCAGGAAAATCACCGAAAAGGATTTCACAGCGATTCCACAGGCCGCTGCCTCCTTCCCCAAAACAGATAGCTTTCACCTTGTCTCCCGCTCCCCAGCCCATCAGCATTCCTGCAATGCGATGACCTATCCTAACCCCGAGCAACGACAGGTCCTCGATCACCTTCACGGCACCTTGCTCGTATTGGCACCCGCAGGCACCGGCAAGACACGCATCATGGCGGATCGCCTGGCCGCCGTCATTGCCACCGGCATGTCGCCGGAGGTCACCCTCGGCGTCACTTTCACCAACCGCGCCGCCGAGCACATGCGCGGTGCCGTCCTGGAATCCTGCGGACCCGCCGCAAAACTCTGCCGCATCCAGACCTTCCACAGCCTCTGCGCCTGGATTCTCAGGCTCGAATCCCGCGGCCTCGGCCTCCCCTCGGACTTCGTCATCTACGACGAACAGGACAGCATCGACCTGATGCGCGAATGTCTCAAGGCCCCCGACATCAGCCCGGACTCACTCTTCCAATCCAGATGGACGAGGTCCAGGACACCCATGTTTCCGAATACGGAAATGAACTCACCAATCGCGCCGCCCTCGCCCGCAATCTCGACTTCCTCGCCACCGACGACGCCAGCACCCCCATCCTCACCGTCCACAAACCCAAAGGCCTCGAATTCGACACCGTCATCATCGCCGGCCTCGCCGAAGACGAGTTCCCCAGCTACTACGCCAAGCGAGACCTGAAACTCGAAGAGGAAAAACGCCTCTTCTACGTCGCCCTCACCCGCGCCAAGCGCCACATCATCCTCAGCTCCTACGGAATCAGCGACTGGGGCCACGAGAAGCCGCCGAGCAGTTTCCTCGCGGGCCTGAGCTGACAACTTTCCCACGGCTCCACAACATGTGGCGGCAAGAGGGAATCTCCACGCCGAATCGAATCAGCATTCATTCAGTCTTTCCTCTGAAAAGCCGCCTAGCACCGAAATATCGCCGACATTTTGAGAAACATGCCTTGAATCATCCAGCAATATGCCGTATTGCTCCTTGCGAATGAGCGAACTCTCTTTCGAATGGGATCCTAAAAAAGCGGCGGGCAATGCCGCCAAACACGGAGTTTCATTCGAGGAGGCAAAAACGGTATTCTACGACGAGGGTGCGCTTGTAATTTCAGATCCGGAACAATCCCTAAATGAGGAGCGTTTCGTCATCATGGGAAGAAGCAGCAAGCCACGCATCTTGGTGGTGGTCCATTGCTTCCGGAAAACCGGCTCATCCATCAGGATCATACCGGCCAGAAGGGCCGGAACAAAGGAACAGCAACCCTACTTGGAACAAAAGAAATGAAAGCGGAACACTGCCGTCCCACAGGCCGGGCACAGTGCTTCGTGAGCCTTGAATCTTCAAGGTTTTGAACGGGTTTTGGCAGAATGGCGATTGCGACTTTTTTGCAGGTGGTTGGCTTTTTGTGGATATAGCGC
>NZ_JBIKBQ010000063.1:0-23696 GCF_058122085.1 Luteolibacter sp.
GCGGGCCGCCGCGACCGCGACCGCCCTGGCCGCCACCGCCTTGATAACCACCGCCGCCGCCACCCTGGTAGCCGCCGCCTTGGCCGCGGTTGCCCTGATAGCCGGAGCCGGCGACCGGGCCGAGAGGCAATGGTGCTGGAGTTGCTGCTGCCGGAGTTGCCGGCGTTTCGTTTTCTGGAATTGTTACCATGATGTGTGTCTGGTCAGAGCGTTAGAATTGGAGGCCGGCTTCACGCGCCGCGTCAGCGAGTGCTTTGACTTTACCGTGGTAGAGGTGACCGCCGCGGTCGAAGACGACGGCGCTGATGTTCGAGCCCTTGGCGCGCTCCGCGAGGAGTGCTCCGACTTTCTGGGCGCTCTCGACGTTCGAGGAGGCCTTTTCGAAAGACTTGTCGAGCGTGGAGGCGGAGACCAGGGTCTTGCCGGCCGCGTCGTCGATGACTTGGGCGTAGATGTGTTGGTTCGAGTAGTGAACGGCCAGACGTGGACGTTCGGCAGTGCCGGAAACCTTCCGGCGGATGCGGTTGTGGATCTTGCGACGGATCGACTTGCGATTGATGGTGCTCATGGTGCCGTAAATGTGTTGAGGTGTGGGGCGACGGTAATGGATTATTTGCCGACGCTCTTGCCTTCTTTGCGGCGAACTTTCTCACCGACGTAGCGAACGCCCTTGCCCTTGTATGGCTCGGGTGGATAGAAGCCGCGGACTTCGGCAGCGAACTGACCGACGAGCTGCTTGTCGATGCCTTCGACCTTGATCTTCGTATTCTCGACGACAGTGACGTTGAGACCCGAAGGGATGGGGTGAAGCAGCGGGTGCGAACGACCCAGCGAGAGGTCGAGTTCCGAGCCCTTGACTGCGGCGCGGAGACCGACGCCGATGATTTCAAGATCCTTCACAAAACCTTCCGACACGCCGACGATCATGTTCTGAACGAGGCTGCGGGCGGTGCCGTGGAGGGCTTTGTGTTGGCGAAGCTCGGTGGCGCGGGAGACGACGACAGTGCCGTCTTCGCTGGTGAGCGAGATGCCTTCGGGAAGCGGGAAGTCGAGTTTGCCCTTGGGGCCTTCGACGATCACCGTGCGGCCGTCAAGTTTGACGGCGACCTTCGCGGGGACAGAGATTGGTTTGAGTCCGACTCGTGACATGGTAGTGTTTTCCTTTGACGAGTTAGGGTTTACCAGACGTTGGCGAGGAGCTCGCCGCCGAGGTTTTGCTTCTTGGCGGAGCCGCCGGACATGACGCCTTTCGAAGTGGAAAGGATCGAGATGCCGAGGCCGGACATGACGCGTGGAACTTCACCCGCGCCGACGTAATGGCGGCGGCCGGGAGTGGAGACGCGCTTGAGGTCGGTGAGGACCGCGCGGCCGTCGATGAACTTCGGCTTGGCCTTGAGCGTGGTGCGCTCGCCAGTGACGACTTCATAGTTCCAGAGGTAGCCTTCTTCCTGAAGAATGCGGGCGATGTCGGCCTTGATCTTGGAGTAAGGAGCGGAGAATTCCTCATTGCCAGCGCGGGCGGCGTTTTTGAAACGCGTGAGGAAGTCGGAAATTGGATCGGTGAGAACTGCCATAATAGGATTCCTTTTAAAGTGTGGGTCCGGTGTTTAGTTGGCAGCGACGGCCTCGAGCTCGTTGGCCTTTTTCATGTCGCGGAAAGGCAGGCCAAGCTCCATGAGCAGGGCGCGGCCTTCGGCGTCGGTCGGTGCGGAGGTGACGAAGATCAGGT
Organism: Luteolibacter sp.; assembly: GCF_058122085.1. NCBI lineage: Bacteria > Pseudomonadati > Verrucomicrobiota > Verrucomicrobiia > Verrucomicrobiales > Verrucomicrobiaceae > Luteolibacter > Luteolibacter sp. The sequence continues at coordinate 1,730 of NZ_JBIKBQ010000063.1, forward strand.
CGAAGCCGATGGTGCGCTTGATCTGGTCGATTTCGATTTCCGGGAAGATGGATTGGTCGCTGATGCCGCAGGCGTAGTTGCCGCGACCGTCGAACGACTTCGAGGAAATCCCGCGGAAGTCGCGGATGTTCGGAGCGGTGACGTTGATGAAGCGATGAAGGAATTCCCACATGCGCGGGCCACGGAGGGTGACGCGGGCGCCGAGGGCTTCTCCTTCGCGGAGCTTGAAGTTGGCGACGGCCTTCTTCGAGAACGTGATGGACGGGCGTTGGCCGGTGATCTTTTGGATCTCGTTGACGGCGTCATCGACGGCGACCTTGCGGTCCGGTGCCTTGCCCATGCAAGAAGTGACCACGATCTTTTCAAGACGTGGAACCTGATGGAGGTTGGTGTATCCGAGGCTCTTCTTGAGCGCGGGGACGACCTTGTCCTTGTAGTGTTGTTGTAGTGCTGGTGTGCTCATTTTTTTGCGGGTCAGCGCTGATTGCTCAGGCGCTTAAGCGCGGGCGGAAGCGAGATGCTTCAGCCCACTTTTTTGACATTGGAGATATGGACCGGGCCGTCGATGGTCTTGAGACCGCCGGAGTCGGCTTCAGTGGCCTTGACGGCCTTGATGATCGGGCGGCCACCTTCGACGGTGACCTTGCCCTTGGCGGCGTTCACAAGCAGCACGGTGCCGCGCTTGCCTTTGTGATTGCCTGCGATGATTTCGACTTGATCGCCTTTTTTGACGTGGGTCTTGATGCGGCTCATGAAATTGGAATAGGTGAGGAGTTAGGGCCGGGGTTCAGAGAACTTCGGGTGCGAGGGAAACGATTTTCATGAACGCGCGCTCGCGGAGTTCACGGGCGACGGGTCCGAAGATCCGGGTGCCGCGCGGGTTGTTGTCCTTGTCGATGATGACAACCGCGTTGGAGTCAAAGCGGAGGATCGAACCGTCGGCGCGGCGGATCGGATAGGCGGTGCGGACGACCACGGCCTTGACGACGCTGCCCTTTTTGACGGCGGCGGTCGGGATCGAGTCGCGGATGTGGCAGGTGATCACGTCACCGATGCAAGCGGTGCGGCTGCGCTTGCCGAGCACGCCGATCATTTTTGCGCTGCGCGCGCCGGTGTTGTCGGCGACGACGAGCATGGTTTCCATCTGGATCATAGTGAGTAAAAGCTGAGATTTTGAAAAGCTGAGATTCTGAAATGAAGAGGAAGTGAGTGAAGCTCTTTCAGCTTTTCAGATTCTCAGCATTTCAGCGTTTATTTTTTAGTGCGAGATGACTTCGGCGAGCGTCCAGCACTTCAGTTTCGAAAGCGGACGGGTCTCGACGATGCGGACGCGGTCGCCGATCTGGCCTTGGTTGCTCTCGTCATGCACGTAGTATTTCTTGGAACGCTTGACGATCTTGTTGAATTTCGGATGGGGAACACGGGCAACGTGTTCGACGACGAGGGTCTTGTCCATTTTGTTAGAAATGACCACGCCGACGCGGGTTTTACGGAGGTGGACTTGTGCGTCCGAAGGAGTCTCGCTCATGATAAGAATAGGTTGGATCTTGGATTAGGCGAGCGACTTGGCGGTAACCGCCGTGAGCACTTGCGCGGTTTCACGACGCACCTGGCGGATGCGGGCGGGATTTTCCAAAGTGCCGGTGGCGCGTTGGAGACGAAGGTTGAGAGCTTCCTGTTTGAGTTCCCGAAGACGGACTTCGAGCTCGGCGGAGGAAAGTTCGCTGGTAGTTTTGGCTTTGGCCATGGTTCAGACGGTATTAGATTGAATTGATCGAACGGATCAGGCGTGCGGATTGCGGGCGACGAGGCGGGTGCGGATGCCGAGCTTGTAGGATGCGAGACGCATGGCTTCCTTCGCTGCGGATTCAGGAACACCGCCGATTTCGAAGAGCATGTTGCCCGGACGGATCACGGCCACCCAACCTTCGACAGCGCCTTTACCTTTACCCATCCGTGTTTCAGGAGGACGCGAGGTGATCGACTTGTGTGGGAAAATCCGGATCCAGACTTTACCTTTCCGCTTGAGGGAACGGTTGATGGCGATCCGGCAAGCTTCGATCTGGCGGTTGGTCATCCATCCGCGGTCGAGGGTTTGCAGACCGAAGTCACCGAAGGCGACGGTGGTTCCGCGTTGGGCATTACCAGCTCGGCTTCCGCGGTGGCTTTTGCGGAACTTGGTTCGTTTGGGCATCAAAGGCATAACTCGGTCCTTCTAGGAAAAGTGTTGTTTGGGAATTGAGAGATTGAAATATCAGTTGCGTGGATTTGGACGACGGTCGCCGCCACGATCACCACCGCCGCCGCCACGACGATCGCCGCCGCGGTCACCACGATCACCGCGGTCGCCGCGACCTTGTGGTTGCTTGCCGGTGCCGTCGTCTTCCTTCTTGTTGACCCAGCACTTGATGCCGATGATGCCATACAAGGTGCGAGCTTCGGCAAAGCCGTAGTCGAGAGGAACACGGAGAGTCTGGAGAGGCACTTTGCCTTCGCGATAGCCTTCAGCACGGGCGATGTCCGCACCACCGAGGCGGCCGGCGCAACGGAGACGGATGCCTTCGGCACCGAATTCCATGGCGGTTTGCAGCGCGCGCTTCATGGCGCGGCGGAAGGAAATCCGGCGCTCAAGTTGCACGGCGATTTGCTCGGCGACGAGTTGGGCATCCAGCTCCGGCTTGCGGATTTCAATGATGTCGATCTTGACCTGGGCCCCTTTGCAGAGGTCGCCGATCTCCTTGGTCATCACTTCGATTTCCTTGCCTTGGCGACCAATGATCAGGCCTGGGCGTGAGGTGTGAAGAGTGACGCGAACGCTGTTCCATGCGCGCTCGATGACCACACGGGCCAAACCAGCATTCACGAGCTTGTTCTTCAGGTAGCCACGGATCGCGAGATCTTCGTGGAGCTTATCGGTGTAGTCTTTGCCTTTGGCATACCACTTGGAGCGCCAGTCCTTGTTGACGGCGAGGCGGAATGCGATCGGATTTACTTTTTGGCCCATGGTCGGTGAGGGATGAGATTAAATGAGAGGATTTCAGGCTTCTTCAGTTGCAGCGGCTGCAACGGGAGCTTCTTCGGTTTTCTTGGCAGCGGCCTTGCGGGCGACCTTCTTCTTCTTCTCGGGAGCGGAGCCGACGAGAGTGATGGAGATATGGCTGGTGCGCTTGAGGATCGGACCGGCGGAACCCTTGGCACGCGGCTTGAAGCGGCGAAGCGTCGGACCGGCGCCGATAACGGCTTCCTTGATCACGAGCGTCGAGGCATCGAGCGAGAAATTGTTTTCGGCATCCGCGATGGCGGTCTTGAGCGTCTTGCCAATGAGCTGTGCGGCTTTCTTGGGAGTGAAGGTCAATATATCGAGGGCGCTCGACACTGCGAGGCCTTGAATTTCCCGGGCGACGTCACGCGCCTTTTTAGGCGAGAGGCGAACGAATTTTGTGGTGCTTTTGACTTCCATGGGTCGTCGGACGTGAGTGGTTACTGCGCTGATGCTTGTGTTTCGAGAACGGCGAGATCGCCGGGGCGTGGGGATTCGGCGACGTTGTCGAGGTGTTCGACAAAGGCACCACTGACGCCCTTGCGGACGTCAGCGAGAATGGCGTTACCGTAGGGCTGTTGCCCGCGGGTGAGGCGAAAGGTCATGCCGATTTTAGCGCCTTGGCTTTCGCCAAGATTCAAAACCATCATGCCACTTTCTTGATCGAGACTGACTACCCGGGCCTGCTGCAATGAGCCGGTCCGAATATCGGGGCGGGGCTTCTGGCGCAGTCCGAGGACAGCGTCAAGCTCTCTTAGTGAAGTTTCTACACGAAGTCTTGCATCCGGGTCGGAAACCACCGCCAGGCGGAGGTAATCATTGACCGCGGCGGAAAGACGCGTGACGGAATTTTCGAGGTTGGTGGTGCGCTCGCTTGCGAGTTGCAAGTCCGCGGCGGCCTGGACGAGGCGGTCGTCCCCCCCGTCGAGCAGGTTCTTGCCGAGTGCTTCGAGACGCTCGCGGACCTGGGCCAATTGGCCGGACGCTTGCTTCTCTCCGCTGTTGGCCTCGGCGAGGCTGCGCTGGAGGGCCCGGTTCTGCTCCTGAAGATCGACGATGATTTCCTGAAACTCCCCGGCGTTCGGTGCCTGGCCCGCACACATCCCTGCAACGGCCAGCGACCCGAGGGCGGCGGCAAATGCTTGGAGATGGAAGGTGGAACGCATGGACGCGGGGAATGAACCTGGTTGAATTATTTCTTACCGATGCCGCCGTGGGTCTTGAAGATCCGGGTCGGGGAGAATTCGCCGAGTTTGTGGCCAACCATGTTTTCGGTCACGTAAACGGGAACGAAGGTCTTGCCGTTGTGGACGGCGAAGTTATGGCTGACGAAATCCGGCGTGATCATCGACTTGCGGCTCCATGTCTTGATGGGCTTGCGGTCGGATCCGGCTTCGGCGACGGCGTCGATCTTGGCGAGAAGCTTTTGATCGACGTATGGGCCTTTTTTAAGTGAGCGTGGCATGAAATCAGTGAGTTAGATGGTTCGCTAAAAGTGAATTACTTCTTCTTCGCTTTGTGACGGGACTCGACGATGAATACGCTGGTGGTCTTGCGCTTGTTACGAGTCTTCTGACCCTTCGCGTGGCCCCATGGGCTGGTAAGGTGCTGGCGACCACCACCGGACTTCGACTTGCCTTCGCCACCACCGTTCGGGTGGTCAACGGGGTTCATCGTCATCCCGCGGACGGTCGGGCGAACGCCCTGCCAGCGGGTGCGGCCGGCTTTGCCCGAGGTTTCGTTCATGTGGTCGCGGTTTCCGACTTGGCCGATCGTGCAGAAGCAGCGGTCGTTGAAGCGGCGGATTTCACCGGAAGGCATTTTCACGAGCGCCCAGCCGCCATCGCGGTTGGAAAGCACGGCGAGCTGTCCGGCGGCCCGGGCGACTTTGCCGCCGTTGCCAGGGATGAGCTCGATGTTGTGGATCGAGGTGCCGAGCGGCACGGCGCTGAGTGGCATGGCGTTGCCCGTTTTCGGAGCGACGTTGGCACCGGCGACGACGGTCGTGCCGACTTCCAGCCCGAGAGGAGCGAGGATGTAGGACTTCTGGCCGTCTTCGTATTGGATGAGGGCGATGCGGCAGGTGCGGTTCGGATCGTATTCGATGCCGACGACGGTTGCGGGTGCATCGTGCTTGCCACGACGGAAGTCGATCAGACGGTAGTGGCGCTTGTGGCCACCGCCGATGTGACGGGTGGTGATGCGGCCGGTGTTGTTGCGGCCACCGCTGCGCTTGAGAGGTGTGAGAAGACTCTTCTCAGGCTTGCTCTTGGTAATCTCGTCGAAGGACGGGAGATTCTTATAGCGGGCGGACGGGGTGATTGGCTTGAAAGTTTTCAGGGGCATGACAATCGGAACGTTAAAGTGTTACGTTTGGAGCTGCGTTATATCGCTTAGACGAGATCAAGCGATTCGCCTTCCTTGAGGCGGACGATGGCTTTTTTCCAGTGGTTGGTACGACCGGCATCGGCACGACGCTGGCGCTTGAGTTTGCCGTCGTAGTTGGCAGTGCGGACTGCCAGAACGGTTTTTCCGAAGAGTTGTTCGACGGCCTGCTTGATTTCAAGCTTGTTGGCCTTGCGGTCCACTTCGAGGGTGACCTCGTTGTTATTCTCCTGAAGCATGGTGGCTTTCTCGGAGAGGCGGACGTTTTTAATGACCTGGTAAATGTCTTTCATGATCTCGGTGTTAGGTCCGGGGTTCAGGCGGTGCGAGCCGCGAGGGTTTGCACGGCATCACCCACAAGGATGATGGTGTTGGCGAGGAGGAGCTGCTCGACGTTGACGTCCGAACCCGTGACGAGTTGGGCGTAAGCGACGTTGCGGGCGGCGAGGTAGGTGGAGTCGTCGAAGGAATTTCCAACCACGAGGATCTTGCCGAGAGGCGCGATGGCATCGAGAGCAGCCACGAAGGACTTGGTCTTGCCATCGGCGACGGAAAACGAAGGAACGGTCAGGACTTTGCCGGCGCTGACGAGGTCACCCAAGGTGCGGCGAAGAGCGAGCTTGCGGACGGTCTTCGGGACCTTCTTGGAATAGTCGCGGGGGCGTGGTCCGAAGACAACACCACCACCGACGAAGATCGGAGCGCGCTTGTCGCCGTGACGGGCGCCACCGGTGCCCTTTTGTTTGTAGATCTTGCGGTTGTTACCGGAGACCTCGCCCCGGGTCTTGGTGCAAGCGGAGCCGGTGCGGCGGTTGGCGCGATAGGCGACCACGAGATCGTGGACGGCTTGGCGACCTTTCTCGGCACCTACCAACACGAGGTTGGCGGCTTGAGCGTCTTCTGCGGTGAAAGTCTTAGCGGACATGACTGGGAATCGTGAGAGGTTTCAAAAATGCCACCGGATCAGGCGGACTTCTTCTTGGCTGGGCGGACGGTGACGTAGTTGCCGTTGGAACCGGGAACCGCACCAGAGACGAGGATGACGCCGTCTTCTTTGCGAACGGCAACGATCTTGAGATTTTGCACGGTGGCACGGGTGGTTCCCATGTGGCCGGGCATCTTTTGGTTTTTCCAAACGCGACCTGGGGTCGAGCGGCAACCGATGGCGCCGGTCCGGCGGTGCATCATGGAGCCGTGGGTCATCTTCAAACCACCGAATCCGTGGCGCTTGACGGCACCTTGGAAACCGCGGCCCTTGGATTCACCGATCACGTCGACCCATTGGCCTTCCGTGAAGGTGTCGAGACCTGGATGAACTGCTGGAAGCTCGACGCCGTTTTCGACGCGGAATTCCTGGATGAAACGCTTGGGAGCGCAACCGGCCTTCTTGGCGATGCCGAGAGCGGGCTTGGTGGCGCGTTGTTCCTTCTGATCGCCGTAGCCGACTTGGACCGCGGTGTAGCCGTCGGTTTCCGGAGTTTTGGATTGGAGAATCGTGTTACCGGAAACGTCGATAACAGTGACGGGGATCATGATGCCGGCCTGTTGGTCGAACAGGCGGGTCATACCGATTTTTTTGCCGAGGAGGCCGAGTGACATGGCTTTGGAAATTTGAGAGTTGAGATTTGAAATTTAAGTAACAGACGTTCCTGAACTTAGATACGGATGGTGATGTCGACACCGGCTGGCAGGTTGAGCTTCTTGAGCTCATCCACCGTGCGGGCGGTTGGATCGACGATGTCGAGAAGGCGCTTGTGAGTCCGGATTTCGAACTGCTCCATCGACTTTTTGTTCACGTGAACCGAACGGTTGACCGTGAACTTCTCGATGCGGGTTGGAAGTGGGATCGGGCCGGCGACACGGGCTCCCGTGCGTTTGGCGGTCTCCACGATTTCTTGGGCGGAGCGGTCGATGGCGCGATGGTCGAAGGCGCGCAGGCGGATGCGTATTTTCTGATTTTCCATGGTGGAGAAGTTGTTTGACGGTTTACGTGGTTGGGCTACAGGGCGAGAAATCAGCCTAAGCGGTCGCTGACGATTTCTTCGACGATATTGGTTGGGACCTGCTCGAAGTGCGATGGAGTCATCGCATACGAAGCGCGTCCCGAGGAGAGGGTGCGGACGGCGGTGGAGTAGCCGAACATTTCTTTGAGAGGGACATTGGCATGCACGATGGAGAGCTTGCCTTTGGACTCGGTGTTCTGGATCTGTCCGCGGCGGCGGCTCAAGTCGCCCATGACGTCACCTTGGTAATCGTCAGGGGTGGAAACTTCCACGGCCATGATCGGCTCGAGCAGGATGGACTTGGCTTTCTTGAAGCCGTCCTTCATGGCGAAAATGGCCGCCATGGTGAAAGCGTTTTCGTTGGAATCAACGTCGTGGTAGGAACCATCGAGGATTTCGACATGCACGTCGATGACGGGATAACCGGCGACGATGCCGTTGGTCATCGACTCGTTGATGCCTTTGTAAACCGCGTTGATATATTCTTTAGGAATGGTGCCGCCGATGACTTTGTTCTCGATGGTGAGTCCCTTGCCTTTTTCGTTCGGCTTAACGGAGAGGATGACGTGACCGTATTGGCCGCGGCCGCCGGACTGCTTGATCAGCTTGCCTTCGCCGCCAGCGGCTTGAGTGATGGTCTCGCGGTAGGCGATTTGAGGAGCGCCGGTGTTAGCCTCGACTTTGAACTCGCGGCGGATGCGGTCGATGATGATCTCCAGGTGGAGTTCACCCATTCCGGAAATGATCGTCTGCCCGGTTTCCTCGTCGGTCTTGACCATGAAGGTCGGATCCTCTTCGGAGAGACGGCCGAGTGCCATGCCCAGTTTTTCCTGGTCGGCTTTGGTACGGGGTTCGACGGCCATCGAGATGACCGGTTCCGGGAAAGTCGGGGGCTCGAGAACCACGTCGTGGTTTTCGGCGGCGAGGGTATCGCCGGTGGTGACATTCTTGATGCCGACCATGGCGGCGATGTCACCGGAGTAGCAGGCGTCGATGTCCTTATGCTCGTTCGCCTGGATTTGAATCAAACGGCCGACGCGCTCGGAGCGGCGGGTGCGGGGATTGTAAACCGTGTCGCCCTTGCGGATGACGCCGGAATAAACGCGGAAGAAAACCAGTTTGCCTACGAACTTGTCGGCCCAGAGTTTGAAAGCGAGGGAAACGAACTTTTCGTTGTCCGAGGTGACGACTTCGATGTGTTTCTCGTGGTCGTCGGGGTCCATGCCGATCGCCGCAGGAATGTCGAGCGGGCTTGGGAGGTAGTCGATCACCGCATCAAGCAGATACTGGACACCTTTGTTTTTAAAAGCGGAGCCACCGGCGACAGGCACCAGCAGGTTGTTGATCGTGGCGCGGCGGATGCCTTGCTTGAGCTCTTCGAGAGTGATCGGCTGCTCGTTGAGGAATTTTTCGCCCACGGCTTCATCGACGTCGGCGACGGCGTTGACGAGTTCGTCGTGAGCCTGTTTGCAGAGATCGATCAGATCGCCTTCAAGTTCCTTCACCGTGTAGGTGGAGCCGAACTTGTCGTCGTCGGAGTAGTAGATCGCCTTCTGGTTCACCACGTCGATCTGGCCGATCAACTGGTCTTCGGCACCGATAGGGATCAGGATGCGCACGGCGTTGGCGCCTAACTTGTCCTTCACCTCGTGGAAGACGCTGTCGAAATTCGCGCCGGTCCGGTCCATCTTGTTGACGAACACGATCCGCGGAACGTGGTATTTCGAAGCTTGCCGCCAGACGGTTTCGGTTTGCGGCTGAACACCGGCGACACCGCAGAAAACAACGATGCAACCATCCAACACGCGGAGGGACCGCTCGACTTCAGCAGTGAAGTCAACGTGTCCCGGCGTATCGATGATGTTGATGCGGTTCTTCTGTCCCGCGAAAAGCTTGGTCATCCCGGCCTCCTCATGCTGCCACCACTCAGTGGTGACGGCGGCGGAGGTAATCGTGATTCCACGCTCGCGCTCTTGCTCCATCCAGTCGGTCGTCGCGCCACCATCGTGGACTTCGCCGATTTTGTGAATCATCCCTGTATAGAACAGGATCCGCTCGGTGAGCGTCGTCTTGCCCGCGTCAATGTGCGCGGCGATCCCGATATTTCGGGTGCGCTCGAGCACGTATTGGCGGTTTGGACTATTCGGATTCACGGACGGAATTTGCTGGAGCGCGTATCTGGAATTAGAAACGGAAGTGAGCGAAGGCGCGGTTGGCTTGCGCCATCTTGTGCACGTCGTCGCGTTTGCGGACGGCACTGCCTTGGTTGTTGGCGGCGTCCTTGATCTCGTTGGCGAGAGCGACGTGCATCGGAGTGCCCTTGCGGTTGCGGGCGTAGTTGACGAGCCAGCGCATGGAGAGCGACTCGGAACGGTCCGGAGCCACTTCAAGCGGCACTTGATAGGTAGCACCACCGACGCGGCGGGATTTCACTTCCACGCGTGGTTTGGTGTTCTCAACGGCGCGGGTGATCACTTCGAGAGGGTCGATGGTATCGACACCTTCGTTGGCGCGATCGATCGCGGCGTAAACGATGCGTTGAGCGAGTGAACGCTTTCCGGATTCCATCACCTTGGTAATAAGGTGACCAACGAGGGCGCTGTCGTAGCGAGGATCGCGACGGTCTGGCTTGGTAAAGATGCGCTTGCGGCGTGGCATGGCGTTGGGATGGTGAGTTGGTTAAATTGGAGAATTACTTCTTCCCGCCTTTTTTGGCAGGAGCGGCGACGGCACCGGGTTTCGGACGCTTCGCACCGTATTTGGAGCGGCTTTGGCGGCGCTTATCGACACCGAGGGTATCGAGCGAACCACGGACGATGTGGTAGCGCACACCCGGAAGGTCCTTCACCCGTCCGCCGCGAACGAGGACGATGGAGTGTTCCTGGAGGTTGTGGCCTTCACCGCCGATGTAGGCGATGACTTCGAATCCGTTAGTGAGGCGCACCTTGGCGACCTTACGGAGAGCCGAGTTAGGCTTCTTGGGCGTCCGAGTCATGACTTGAAGACATACTCCGCGGCGCTGTGGGCAGTTGACAAGAGCGGGTGACTTCGACTTTTCGGCCGGAGTGAGGCGTCCCTTGCGAACGAGCTGATTGATGGTCGGCATGATTTCCTTGCGGTGGTTCTGATTTTCCCATGGGGACAAACCGGAGCGACGACAAGGCGACCTTGTAGTAGCTTTTTTCCGGAGCTGGACCCGATAAATTTTCCCTGTAATTTGAGCCGCTTCGAAACCAATCGTCAGCGGCCCTCGCTGTGGGGGGGGCGACTCTAGGAGCCGAACCCAACCTGACAAGCCCTATTTTGAAATTTTCTTCTAATTTCACATCAGAAGCGGCGATTGTTTGAAAAACCTGGTGGCAGCGGGCGGATTCGAACCGCCGACCAAGGGCTTATGAGTCCCCTACTCTACCGCTGAGCTACGCTGCCCAGGTTCTCCAGAGGCGGATGCCCCGTCAGGAGGCGAGGTCGGTAACGGTCATGACGAGAATTGTCCACCGGAAATTTGAAAAATCATCCGCAGTCAATGGCGCGCGGCCAAAGCCCGTCCCGTGGGCGACTTCTTATTCTTCCGGATCGCGTCAGGAGGTCCTTCCGCGACAAGCAATCCGCCGTGGATTCCCCCGCCCGGCCCGAGCTCGATCACCCAGTCGGACGCGGCGATCACATCCAGCTGGTGCTCCACCACCAGCACGCTGTGGCCCGCGTCTCGCAGCCGGAGAAACGCAGCCAGCAGCTTCTCGACATCGCCGAAATGCAACCCGGTCGTCGGTTCGTCGAAGAGATACAACGTGTGAGGCGCCTGCGGTTTCGCCAATTCCACCGCCAACTTCAGCCGCTGCGCCTCGCCGCCGGAAAGCGTGTTCGCCGGCTGCCCGAGTTGCAAATACCCCAGTCCGAGGTCCTCCAACGTTTCCAAAATCCGGTGGATTTTCGGAATCGGCCGGAAAAACGCCCGCGCCTCGCTCACGGAAAGCGCAAGCACCTCCGCGATGGATTTCCCTTTATAAGTCACCTCCAGCGTCTCGCGATTGAACCGCCGCCCGTTGCAAGCCGGACACGGCACCCACGCGTCCGGCAGGAAATGCATCTCGATTTTCAACCGCCCGTTCCCTTGGCACCGCTCACAACGCCCGCCCGCCGCGTTGAAACTGAAGCGCCCCGGACCGTAGCCGCGTTGTTTCGACAAATTCAGCTTGGTGAAAAGGTCGCGCACCAAATCGAACACCCCGGTAAAGGTCGCCGGATTCGACCGCGGGCTGCGCCCGATCGGCGACTGGTCCGCCACCACGAATTTCTCGATTCGCTCCAGTCCCTCGATCCCGTCATGTTTCCCCGGAGCCTCGCCCGAGCCGTTGAAATGCCGCGCCAGCGCCCGCCTCAAAATATCGTCCGCCAGCGTCGATTTCCCGCTGCCGCTCGGCCCGCTCAGACATACCAGCCGCCCCAGCGGAATCGCCACATCCAGATTTCGTAAATTGTGCTCCCGCGCTCCACGAATCACCAACTCACCCGCCGTAGCGGCGATCACCGGTCGCCGCGTCTCCCCCGTCTTCTTCCCCCTCAACCACTCCCCCGTCGGCGAATCAATCTCCCCCGGTACCCCCGCCGCCAGCAGCTCCCCACCCGCCGCGCCCGCACCCGGCCCGATATCAATCAACCAATCAGCCGCCCGGATAATCTCCTCATCGTGCTCCACCACCACCACCGTATTTCCCAAATCCCGCAACCGCGTCAGCGCCCCGATCAACCGTGCCGTATCCGCCGCGTGCAGCCCGATGCTCGGCTCGTCCAGCACGTAAATCACCCCGGAAAGCCCCGCACCCAGCTGCGTCGCCAGCCGGATCCGCTGCGCCTCGCCGCCGGAAAGCGTCCCGCTCGTCCGCTGCAACGTCAGGTAATCCAGCCCCACCTCCATCAAGAACGCCAACCTCGTCCGCACGTCGCTTGCCAGCCGCTTGCAAACCTCCGCCTTCGCCGGATCCGGATGAAATCCCTCCATCCACCGCATCGCATCCGCCACGCCCAGCTCACAAAAATCCTGAATCCCCAGCCACTCTTCCTTCTCTTCCCTTCGACGTTCGATGTTGAGCGTTCGATGTTCGATGTTCCCTCCCTGAATCTTCACCGCCAGCCACTCCGGCTTCAACCGCTTCCCGCCACAAACCCCGCAAGGCCGGTGCGCCATGAACTTCGCCAGCTTCCGCCGCGTGATTTCCGACTTCGCCTCGCGATACCGCCTCAAAGTCTTCTCCGCATCCTCTCCCTCTGCCAGCAGCGCCGGATCGCAAAACATCTCCGTTCCCAGCCCCTCGCACGCCTCGCACGCCCCGATGTGCGAGTTGAAGGAAAAATGCTTCGGCGAAATCTCCTCCACTACGAACCCCGTCCGCGGATTCCGATAACTCGTCTGAAACGCCAGATCCCGCCACGCATCCCCACCCGGTTCCTGCACCGCCGCCCGCGCCTCCGCCCCGCACAGTCGCAGCGCCGTTTCCACCGAATCCGCAAGCCGCGATTCCACCCCCGGCCGGATCACGAACCGATCCACCACGATCTCCACCGCCGCCGGAAACTCCGGCCATTTCGCCGCCGCCTCCTCGATTTCCAAAACCTCCCCGTCCACCCGCACCCGGATGTATCCCTGCCGCTGGAGATCTCCTAACAATCTCGCCGGTTCCCCCAACTCCTCTTTCGGCAGCGGTGCTAACAAAACCACCTTCGTCCCCTCCGCCAGCGCCGCCAGCACGTTCACGATGTCCGCCGCGCTCATCCGCTCCAGCCGCTCGCCCGTCACCGGATCATGCGGAATCCCCGCCGCCGCCCACAGCACCCGCAGGTAATCGTAAATCTCCGTCGCCGTCGCCACCGTCGAGCGCGGATTCAGTCCCCCGCCCCGCTGCTCGATCGCGATCGCCGGACTCAGCCCCTCGATCGAATCCACATCCGGCTTCTCCAACTGGTCGAGAAACTGCCGCGCATACACCGACAGCGATTCCACATACCGCCGCTGCCCCTCGGCATACAACGTGTGAAAGGCCAGCGACGACTTCCCCGATCCGCTAGGCCCCGTGATCACCACGAGCTTCCCCCGCGGGATGTCCACGTCGATGTTCTTTAAATTATGCTGCCGTGCCCCACGGATTCGGATCGCGTCCACACGCCCACAACAATCCGCCACGCAAAAACTTCCAAGCCTCAAACATCCCAGCGGTTTCCCGAAGAGACCGCCTGAACGCCGTGGCGGGTCGCGTTGAAAGAGCTCCTTCCTTAAAATGGCCGTTGCGTCTCGCCGCAGGCCTCGTCCGGAGCGGCTCGCTCCGAGTCCGAATTTCTCCCAATCCGTCAGAAATTCACCCACCCTGACCTTCCCCAAAACCGATCCATCACCCACGATCTGGCCCCGCACTAAAATTGTTCTTATGAACACTCTTCGTGCCATCCATCTACCAACCCGCCGCCCCCGCGCCTCTCCCCTCTGGCAAATCCTCACCGCCGCTTGGGACTCTTTCCTCGCCTCCTACGAGAAAAAACACCGCCCCACCCTCGGTCCGCTCCGCCCCAACGTCTTCACCGCCGTCCGCAACTTCCTCCGCTGCGGCGACCTCGCCGCCGGCTTCCTCCGCTTCCACTGCCCCGACTGTAGCGGCGTGTCTATGACCGTCGCACTTTGACCCTCTCCAATGCCCGTGCTGCAAAGCTCCCATGAAACTCGCCGGTGCCGTCAAACGCCCCGAGCAGATCGAATTTTTTCTGCGGCTCCTCGGCTTGTGGGAAGGCATCATCCAGCTCCCGCGCCCACCGCCACCTCATTTTGACATCGAGACCATGGAACCTATCGAGCCTCCCTGGCAGGCGATCAAGGAATGGATCCCTGACGCAGAACCCGATCTCGATTGGTTCAATCGTCCCCGGAATCCCAATGAGCCTGACCCAGACTGGTTCGACCAAAGCCAAACATGGCAGGCACCCGAAATCCATTTGGAAGACAGGCGCATCCTGATTCTCAGGATACACTTGAGGGGCGTCCCGCCTGTTTGCCAATTCGAAAAACCGCCGCCAAAAGAAATCTTGGCAAAGCGGCCCGGAAAGCCACGTTCGCACCGAATGAAAACCGCCGTGAAATCTCCCAATCCCGCCAAATCCCGGCGTCCAGCGGAGCATTCTTCCTTTCAGCGTTTCAGTTTTCAGCATTTCAGCTCTACCCAAATCCCCCCTTTTTCCCCCGCCTCCGGTCCGGCCACCCGCTCTTTCAACGGCCTTCATCTCAAAAGCAATTTCCTAGCAATCAATTGCCGGTTCGAAACCGCCGCCACGGGTCAATCCCCGCTCTTGAGCACCTTGATGAAGGCGTCCTGCGGGATGTTCACCTTGCCGAACATCTTCATCTTCTTCTTTCCCTCCTTCTGCTTCTCCAACAGCTTGCGCTTCCGCGTGATGTCGCCGCCGTAGCACTTGGCGGTGACGTTCTTGCGCATGGCGGAGATGGATTCGCGGGCAACGATCTTGCCGCCGACGGCGGCCTGGATGGCGACGACGAAAAGGTGCGACGGGATGACTTCCTTGAGCTTGCCGGCTAACAAGCGGCCGTAGGATTCCGCCTTGTCGCGGTGGACGATGGTGGAGAACGCCTCGACCGGATCGCCGGCGATGAGCATGTCCATCTTGACCATTTTCGCTGCGCGGTAGCCGGCGTGTTCGTAGTCCATCGAGCCGTAGCCGCGGGTCATGGATTTGAGCTTGTCGTTGAAATCGACAAGGATTTCCGCGAGCGGCAGGACGCAGGAAAGCATGACGCGGGTGTCGTCGATGGTTTCGGTGTTGGTAACGTCGCCGCGTTTTTCGAGGACGAGCTGCATCATGTCGCCGATGTATTCGCCGGGGACCATGATATAGACGTTCACGACCGGCTCGCGGATTTCCTGGATGCCTTGCGGGTCGGGGAAGAGCGTCGGATTGTCGATGATGCGCTCGGTGCCGTCGGTCATCGTGACGTTGTAGATCACGGACGGATAGGTGGAGATGACGTCCATGTCGAACTCGCGGCGGAGGCGCTCCTGGATGATTTCCATGTGGAGCAGGCCGAGGAAGCCGCAGCGGAAACCGAAGCCAAGTGCGGTGGAGCTTTCCGAGGCGTAGGTGAAGGCGGGGTCGTTGATCTGGAGCTTGCCCATCGCCATTTTCAGCGCCTCGTAGTCGGAGGAATCAACCGGATAGATGCCGGAGAACACCATCGGCTGGATTTCCTTGTAGCCGGGCAGCGCCTCGGGGCACGGGTGGGTGTTGTCGGTCATCGTGTCGCCGACCTTCACCTCGCTGGCGGATTTCATGTTGGCGATGACGTAGCCGACGTCGCCCGCGGAGAGGACTTCGCGCGGGCTCATCTTCGGAGTGAAAACGCCGACTTCCTTGACCTCGTAGGTTTTCCCGGTGGCCATGAGTTTGACGCGCTGGCCCTTGCGGACGGTGCCGGAGAAGACGCGGACGTAGGAAACGACGCCGCGGTAGGTGTCGTAGAGCGAATCGAAGACCGAACAGCGGAGCAGCTTGTCGGGATTTTCCACCGGCGCGGGGACGCGGGCGATGATGGCTTCGAGGATTTCCTCGATGCCGATGCCGGCCTTGGCGGAGCACGGAATGCAGTCCTCGGCGGGGATGCAGAGGATTTCCTCGAGCTGCTTCTTGCACTTCGGCACGTCGGCGGCGGGCAGGTCGATCTTGTTGAGGACCGGGATGATGAGCAGGTTCTGCTCGGTGGCGAGGTGGAGGTTGGCGACCGTCTGGGCTTCGACGCCTTGCGCGGCATCGACCATCAGGATCGCGCCTTCGCAGGCGGCGAGGGCGCGGGAGACTTCGTAGGAGAAATCGACGTGGCCGGGGGTGTCGAGCAGGTTGAGCTTGTAGGTTTTGCCATCCTTGGCCGTGTATTCCATGGCGACCGGGTGGGACTTGATGGTGATGCCTTTTTCGCGCTCCAGATCCATCGAATCGAGCTGCTGGGCGCTGCTCTCCCGCATCGTCACGGTGCTGGTCATTTCCATCAGCCGGTCGGAAAGCGTGGTTTTCCCGTGGTCGATGTGGGCGATGATGGAGAAATTACGGGTCAGCTCGGTGGACATGGGCAAAGGAAAGTCGGCGGGGTCGGGGCGAGGGAAAGCAGGAAATCCACGACAAGGCACGAAAAATAGATTGGGAAACCAAAACGCGGAAGGCTCGTATAATTTATCTGTCGCTTTACAGTGAGCCGGAGGATAAATCCTCCCTTCTGCGGGAAACCCAGCCTCTCTGGCAGAACCAACCTTCAGGGCTTGTTCACGCCTTCAACCCGGTCGTGTCGAACTTGAACGCCTTCTTCGAGTTCACCGCGTCGTCCCACGTCACCACTTCGCCACCGCGATAGCAGGCCTCGCGCGCGAGCAAGGCCAGGTAGTGGCTCTGCACGCTCGCAGCCACGGTTTCCTGGGCATAGTTGCCCTTGGTCATGTTGTCGTAAAACGTGCTCCAGTTGTTGGCGATGCCGATGGTGTAAATGCTGCGGATCTTCTCCTTCATGAAACGGTCGCCGAAGAACGACTTTTCACCGCGGATCATCACCTCGCCGGAGTAGTCGGCAAGGAGACTGCCACGGCTGCCGTGGAGCTTGAAGTCGATCGCATGGTGGTTCGGCAGATCATGTCCGTCGAAGCGTTTTCCGCGGAACATCACCTTGAAACCCGCGCCGTAATCGAAGGTCGCCACCCAGTGGTCCTGCACATCGCCAGGTCGCGGCTGCGGCAGCTTGTCGAGCAACACACGCCCGCAGAAACCAGTGGCCGACACCGGGTTGCGGCCTATCATCAGGCTCGCCATGTCAATGGCATGAATGCTGTATTCGATGATCGATTCACCGCACAAGTCGCGCCACTGAAGCCAGTTCTTGAGCTTGGCTTCCTGACTGTCCTGCGGGACGGCAAGCTCGAACGCCGGGCACGACGCCTCGATCTCCCCCCACCCCAGTTCGCCGAGGTCACCGGCCGCCACCAGACGCGCGGCCTCCCGATAGTGCGCCAACGCCCGGGCCTGGAAATCCACAAGGAAGCAACGCTTTTTCCCGGCCGCCTTCGCCGCCGCCGCCTCGATGCGCACCACGCCCGGGGCATCCACGGCGATCGGTTTCGCCAACCAGACATGCAGTCCCGCTTCGACCGCCGCCTCCGCCTGCTCCGGATGAAAATACGGTGGGGTGAGAATCGCGATGATGTCGATTCCTCCGGCATCGATCATTTTCTGACAACAATCCAACCCGGTGAACCGGCGGTTCGCCGGAACCTTGAATTTCTCCCCCTGCACGTCCACCTCGCTTTGGAAGTAATCGGCCAAAGCAACAATCTCGAAGCGCCCGTCCTTCAGCGCCATTTCGCCGACAATGCTTGAGCGGCCTCCGCAACCCACGATGCCGATGCGGAACTTGCCGCCCGCTTTCTCCTGGGCGGATGCCAGGCCAGGCAGCGCGAATGCGGCGCTTGCCAAACCGGCCTTGTTCAGGAAATCACGACGCGAGTGGAGGAATGTGGAGTCGGACATGGTGGTGACGTTGTTTGGGGTGTTTCGTGGATGGTTTTCGTTGAAAGGCCGTTTTTGATGGCGCGGAAAATCATTTCCCCAACTCAGTTAGTTCCACCTTGCGGAATTCAACCTCGGCACCTTCAGCTTGCAAGGCGATTTTGCCTGAAGTGGCGGTGCTTTTGCTGCCGTGGTTCACCCGCGTGCCATTGACATGCACGATGACTTCATCGCCCTTGCAAACAATCTCCATGGTGTTCCATTCGCCGAGCGGTTTTTCGGAGCCGTCGGTGAGATTGACGATGCGGCGCGCGTCGGTGGCTCCACCGCCAAATGCTTGGTTCGGATCCGTGCGCGGGCGGCGCTTTTCCATTTCGGGAACCTCGATGTTTTCGACGATGCACCAGAAGTCTCCGGCGTCTTGGTGCATCATCTGAACCTCGATCGACTGCGGAAACATGTTACCGCGCATGCGCGGAGTCGAGGCGTGGACCAGCACGCCGCAATTGCCGGGCTCTTTCGAAAAACGGTATTCCACCACCAGCTTGTAGTTGGCATAGACCGCCTCGGTGACCAGGTGGCCGAGCGGTTTGCCGAGGCTCACGAGCATGCCATCACGGACGATGAAACTCGGCGGAGTCGCATTCCACCAGGCACCCTTGCGGGTGTCGAAGGTCATGATGCCATCCTTGATCGGGGCGTCGTTGGCTTCCGACAGTTTGTCGCGCGCCGGCACATCCATGGTCCAGCCATCAAGGTCCTTGCCGTTGAAGAGTGGAATGGGTTCCCCTGCGATCACGAGGGAGGGAATGAGGGTAAGGAGGCAAGCCAATGCGCGCTTCATCCTGCAGGATACGGCCGAAGAAAGGTTTTTTATCATCCAATGCAGCCTACTGGTAGGCCCGCGCGGGAAGGACGACGCCTGCTTCCGCCGTCCCGATGGCTGACGAATGGGTGGATGGGGTTTGGGATTCAGGAGAACGTCCTAACCAAAATCCTGGTTCGGTATTCAACATTGGCCGTTCGATGTTCGATGTTCGATGTTCGCCTACCCAAGCCGGCGGCTGCGGTCTTTTTCATTCGTCGCGCCGCAGATCGGGCAATCGACGGTTTTCACATGGCTGGCGTCTTCGAAGGCGTGCAGGCAGAGCCGGCAAATGACGCGGTTCGCGAGCGAGCGCTTTTCCGCCCGCGCGTGCAAGGTGCGCGAAACCACCGCGAGAAACGGCACCAGCACGAAGGAGCCCAGCAGCACGAAGAGCACGAAATCAGCGAGCGTCAGGTCCATCGGCGACAGGTTGGTTGGTGAATCCGATGCCCACGGCGATCCAGCGGAAGGGCTTTTCAAGCTCCGGCTTGAACTGGATTTGGTGCAGCCAGGCCTCCAACTCCGGAGCCCCCGCCTCGCCGCCTTTTTCGAGCGAAACGCATTCCGCCACGCCGCCATCGGGATTCAAACGCACGAGAAAGCGCCAGGACGCGGAGGACATCGCGCCATCGACCGCAGCTTCAAACGGCGGGAGAGTTTCCGGCAGCGTCGCGGAGGCCTCCCCCGAAAGCGGATAGAGCGCGGGCGCGAGTTTCAGCTTGGCTAGCTCCGGCGGGTTGGTGGATGGCGGGGTGCGCTTCGGGAAAAACGACTGCCCCTTGGCCGCCAGCTCCACCTGCGGAACCCAATTTTCCGCCGGCAAATCCGCCACTGCAGGCACATACGGCTGCGGCTGAAACCGGACCGCATCCAGCGCGGCGGCTTCCAAGGCGGCCATCCCTTCCCACTGCGACGGCTCGAAGCGCGAAGGAAACGGCCCGCCCTCGTGCGCCCGCAGGGTCAGCGCCCGGCCTTCCGCATCGTCGCGCAGATAAATCACCGACGCCTTCCGCGGCGAGGATTTCTCCAACGCAGTCACCCGGATCCGCACCGACGTGATCAAAATCACGAATGCCGCGCCCACGAAAACCAAGGCGAACAACTTCGGCAACAGCAGCGTCTTGCTCGTGCTCCAGCGAAACAGCCACTGCGGGGTGCCCGCCAACTTGTGCGGTTTGACCATGCCGTCCGCCATCATTCAGCCGCTTTTTTCGAACTGGGAACCATGGCGGAAGGCGGGTTCTTCCCGACCAGCGCCAAGCGAAACCCCTTGTCCAGCACCAGCTCCGTGACCTCGCGCTCGATCCCGACCGGCATGCCGCGGTCGGTCTGAAGCAGCACGATCGCCTTCGTCGGCGCGCCATCCGCCCGCAGTTTGTCAAGCCGCCCGGCAAGTTCCTGCACGGTCACCGCATCGCGCCCGAAATGAATCCGCGGCCCCGGCTCGCCCGGCCCCAGCGTGACCACGATCGAATCCTGATAACGCTCCATTTGAAACCGCGACGGCGCCAAATCCACCGCCACGCCCGATTGTAAAACCAAGGAGGGTCCGAGCAGGAAAAACAACTGCACCAGCGCGAAAATATTGAGAATCGGCACCGCATGCAGAAATCCCGGACGCTCCGGCAGGGTCATTTCCAGTTTCATTTGGCAGGTTCCGGTTTGGCCTTCACCGGCTTTTTCCCGGCCGTCACCTCGCCGCGGAACGGCGCGAACTCCTCCTCCTCCCGCGCGTCCGCGATGAGATTGACCATTTCAATGCCCGCCCGCTCGATCCGATGCACCAACCGTTTCGCCCGGCCGAGGAAATAGAGGTAAAACAAATACAGCGGGATCGCCACCGTCAGCCCCATCACCGAGGTGATCAACGCCGTGAACACCCCCGCCGAAAGCTCCGCCGGGCCGGTGAATCCTCCTTGCTCGCTGACTTTTTGAAAGGTTTCCAACATCCCGACCAAGGTTCCGAGCATCCCGACCAACGGCGCAAGCAAGGCCACGCCAAGGATAGCCCGGATGTTTTTCTCAATCCGCGGCACCTCCATCTGACCCGCCTCCTGCACCACGTCCCGCAAATCCGCGCGCGGCAAATAATACCGCAGCAGCGCCGCGTGCGCCACCCGCGCCACCGGTCCCGGCGCCCGCGCCGCCTCGTGCAAAGCCTCCGCGAACGCCCGCCGCCGGATGTGATGCGACAAGCCGACCAGCAAATCCCCGACGTTGATCCGCGCCCGGTGGAAGAAAAACAAGCGCTCCACCACGCACACCGCGCCGATGAATGCCAGACCCAGCAGCACCCACACCAGCGGGCCGCCCTGCTCGATCAACCCGGAAGGTTCCATCAATCCCAAAATCATCTGGCCGAAACCTAAATCCTCCCCCACCCCGCTGGCTAGCACACAAATCGCTCTTTGGGTTTTTCGGCTTTTCAGAAATCCCCCTTTCCCCATCATCCCGCCATGCTCCAAACCGCCTCCGCGCTCAAAAAACTCCTCCTCCAGAAATCCGTCCGCACCGGAAACTTCACCCTCGCCTCCGGCGCGCAAAGCGACCTCTACATCGACTGCCGCGTCACCGCGCTCGATCCCTTCGGAGCCCTGCTCATCGGCGACCTCGGCTGGCACGCCGTCCGTTCCAAGATCCATTCCGAGCACCTCCAGATCGACGCCATCGGCGGCATGACCCTCGGCGCCGACCCCATTTCCCTCGCCGTCGGCATGGCCTCCGCCATGAAAAACCCAGCCGAAGCGCTCCAGGTCTTCACCGTCCGCAAGGAGCCCAAAGGCCACGGCGCGGGCAAACAGATCGAAGGCAATTTCCAATCCGGCCACACCGTCATCGTCGTCGATGACGTCATCACCACCGGCGGCTCCACGCTCAAAGCCATCGACGCCATCGAGCGCGAGGGCGGGAAAGTCGCCTTCGCGCTCGTCCTCGTGGACCGCGAGGAAGGCGGCCGCCAAGCCATCGAAGCGCGCGGCGTCCATGTCATTTCGCTGTTCACGCGCAGCTCGCTGCTCGACGAGTGAACGGCTAACCCACCCTCCGCGGGGTCCGCTTTTGCTTGCGCGGGATCGTTTCCGCGCCTCCGATACCGGTGCCGATGACTTTTCCGCCCAAACTTTTCCTCCT
>NZ_JBIKBQ010000064.1:0-22669 GCF_058122085.1 Luteolibacter sp.
TCCCGATTGATAGACCACGCCGGGCTCGCCCGTCGAGGCGACCGATCTCGCCAGCCAGTTCGCCAGCGACGGCTTGTCCGGCTCCTGGGATTTCGCGGGCGGTTCCAGCAGGACATAGAGCCCGCGCTTCGAGCGGGTTAGGGCCACGTAGAGCATGCAAAACGCCTCGTAGCGCTGGCTCGCGGCCCACTCCGCCTCCGCCGCGCGCATTTCCGGAATCAGCTCCCGCGCCCACTTCGGCGGGGTCTGGGTGATCCAGCCGTTTGCCTCCGCCACGTCGAAATACTGCGATGACGGCACTCCGTCGTTAGGAACTTCCGGCAGCACCACCATGTCGAAGCCGAGGCCCTTCGCCTTGTGGATGGTCATCACCTGCACCGCCGCGATCCCCGGGCTTTGCGACACCTCCAGCCGCCCGATCCATTCCGCGGCTTGTTGCGGAGTCGCTCCGCCCTGCGCGTCCAGCCCGGCGAGCGCCGACATGATGTCTCCCGCGCGGCGGCGGCCGAAATCCGACCAATCCGCCCAATTGTCCTCCAGCACTTTTTCGACCATCCCGGCGAAACCCGATTCCGACGCGAGTCCTAGCAGGCCCTCCCAGACCTGTTGCCAGGATTCGCCGAACCGCGTCCGCAAGGTGGCTGCCAGCGGCGACATTTCCACGACCTCTTTGGCGAAGGCGTCCGCCGGATTCGCCAGCCACTTGAGCAAATGCCCGAGCGCGATACCCACGGGATTGTCCTTCGACGGCTCGCGCCGGCCTTCCTCGATGACATCCAGCCCCCTCGCCCGCAGGTGGTCCGCCACCTCCCGCACCATCGAGTTGCTGCGCACCAGCACGCCGCAAGTCATCGGCCGCTTGCCGACGCCGAGCTCGTCCAGCAATTCCCCCAGTCGTTCCAAGCGCTCCTCCCATTTTCCCTCCACCACTTCCACCCGCGCCTCGCCGCGTTTGGCGGGTCCGGTCAATGGGGCCGCGGAAACATGCTCCTGCCATTGCCACTTGGCAGCGGCGTCGCCGAAAAGCTCGCGCAGGGTCGCCGCATCCCCGCAAACCTGGTTCACCAAGGCCAAAACCTCGGGGCACGAGCGCCAGGACTCCGCCATCGGCTCGATTTCCAAGCCGCCGCGATAGCGGTTGATGACCTCGTCAAACAACCCGACCTCGCCGCCGCGCCACGCGTAAATCGCCTGTTTGCGGTCGCCCACGATGAACATCGTCCCTTCGCCTTCGCCCGCCGCTTCGTCGATCAGCGGCAGCAGCCCCATCCAATCCGACCGACTGGTATCCTGGAACTCGTCCAGCAACCAATGCTCGTAGCGGGCACCAAGTCGGAAATCCACCAGCAAGCGCCGCTGTTCCGCGTCCTCGCCCTTGACCCACTCGCCCATCAGGACTTTGACGTCGTCGAAGCCGAGCAGGCCGCGGCGGCGGAGTTGCTTTTCGCAGCGCGCGTCATAGACCGAGACCACCTCGCGCACGGCGCGGGTGCGGTGGAGCGCCGCCGCCATTTCACAGCGGGCCGCGAGATCGACCATGTCGCGGAGGGCGTCGCCCGCCGGGCCACCGATGGAAAACTCCTTGTAAAACTTCACCGCCATCGGCCCGTTGCCGCCGCCGGCCGCTTCCAGGATGTTCGCGAGCAGACTGGTGGCTCCGCCGAGACTGCCGCTGCCGATGGTGTGATTCGCCAAGGTCTCGATCACCTTTTCCAAGGCCGCCCGCTGCCGCTTTTCGGTGTAGTCGATGCCGTCGAGCCCGCGGGAAACCTTGGCGGCGAGGTCGTGTTTGTGCTGTTCCCAATCCTCCAGCTCGACACCCGCGAGACCTGCGGGCCCCCATTCCAGGCCGTGCGCCGCGCGGTAGCGACTCTGCCAGCTTTGCACGAAGCCGCGCAATCCATCCAAGACTTTCTGGTCTTCCTTGCCGATGGTCGCCCGGCGGAACGCGTGCAGGAAATCGTCCCCGCTCCCGTCTTCCAGCGTCTCGCCGAGGATCGCGGCGAGAATTTCGTCCGCCGCCGCCGCCGCTCTCGGCCCTTCCAGCAGATCGAATTTTCCACCGGTCAGCCCCAGCTCGTATTGGAAACCGCGCACGACCTTGGCGAAAAAACCATCCATCGTCCCGAGCGTGAGCCGCGGCAGCGCGCGGACCACCCGCTCCAGCGACTCGCCGAAGTCCGCTTCCGGCAGTGACAGATCCTCGCGCAGGCCGGCGGCTTTCGGCTCCTCGCTCGCGGCGGCCGCCAGCTTGGTCAGCACCGAGTCCGCGAATTCCCCGGCGGCCTTGCGGGTGAAGGTCAGCGCCACGATTTTCTCCGGGGCCACGCCCATCGCCACCAATCCGATCACCCGGTTCGCCAGCTGGAAGGTTTTCCCCGAGCCGGCGGAAGCAAGAATGAGCAGGTTCTTGTGGAGGATTTTCATCGTTGCTCGCAGCCTGCCCGGATCTTTGGAAATGGGAAACCACGAAGTTTCGGAGATGCGGTTTCCGCCTTTCCATCTTTGACAATCCCCTGCCGCCACGACAGTTTCGCCGCCGAAACCTCTTCAAATCAATCCTATGGCCTACGATCTCATTGTCATCGGTGGCGGCCCTGCCGGCTACGTCGCCGCCATCCGCGCTGCCCAACTTGGAAAAAAAGTCGCCTGTGTCGAAGCGGACCGCGCTGGCGGCACCTGCCTCAACTGGGGCTGCATTCCGACCAAGGCCTTGCTCAAAAACGCCGAGGTCTATCACATGCTCACCCACAAGGCGGCTGAGTTCGGATTGAAAATCGAAGGACTTTCCTACGACTGGTCCGCCGTGGTCGGCCGCTCGCGCAAGGTTTCCGACCGCCTCGCCGGCGGCATCGAGTATCTTCTGAAAAAGAACGGCATCGACTACGTCCGCGGTTTCGGCTCGGTCGAAGGCACCGGTAAAGTCGGCGTGGTCGGCAACGACGGCTCGCGCCAGCTCCTCGAAACCAAGGACATCCTCATCGCCACCGGTTGCAAATCCCGCGGCCTCCCCGGCCTGCCATTTAACGGCAAATCCGTCATCGGCTCCAAGGAGGCGATGAACCTCGCCCAGCAGCCGAAGGAAATGCTGATCATCGGCGCCGGCGCGATCGGCGTGGAGTTCGCCTACATTTACAACGCTTTCGGCACCAAGGTGACCCTCATCGAGATGGCCCCGCGCATCCTGCCCGTCGAGGACGATGAAGTGGGCGACGCCCTTGAAAAATCCCTCATCAAGCAAGGCATCCGCTGCCTCACCAACACCAAGATCACCGCCGCGGTGGACAAGGGCACCCATGTCGAACTCACCGTGGAAGGCCCGAAGGAAAACGGCACGCTCAGCGCCGAAGTCTGCCTCGTCGCCATCGGCATCCAGCCCGTGCTTCCCGGCGGCATCGAACCCGAGCTTGACCGAGGCTATATCAAATGCGGCGACCGTTACGAGACCTCCATCCCCGGAGTTTACGCCGCCGGCGACATCAACGGCCCGCCATGGCTCGCCCACGTCGCGTCGTTCGAGGCCGTGCAGTGCGTCGAAGGTCTCTACGTCCCCGGCCACAAGGTGCGCAAAGTCACCAATTTCCCCGGCTGCACCTACTGCCACCCGCAAGTCGCTTCTGTTGGAAAAACCGAGCGCGCGCTCAAGGCGGAAGGCATCGAATACACCGTCGGGAAAATCCCGTTCGTCGCCATCGGCAAGGCCATCGCTTCCGGCGAGCCGGACGGATTCGCCAAGTTGCTCTATGGCAAGAAACACGGCGAACTGCTAGGCGCGCACATCATCGGCGAGAACGCCACCGAGCTCATCGCCGAGATGGGCCTCGCCCTCGACCAGGAGCTCACCGCCGCGGAAATCCACGCCACCATCCACGCGCATCCGACGATGTCGGAGGTCATCCACGAGGCCACCCTCGCGGCGGAAGGCCACGCGATTCACTTCTAACCTACCCCGGTAGGGCGTGACCGCCGGGCGCGCCGACTTTCCTTTCTTCCGCCGGGGGCTTTTTTACCGGAAAGTTCTTCGAATTTCCGGGTCATCTGCGGGTCGCGTGACCTTTGGAACGTGGTTGCTGCGTCTCGCAGCAGCCACGCACTTTGACTCGATACAGGAAACCAGTTAACTTGCCACCTATGAAGGCAACCATCGATATCCCGGACGATCTTTACCGGCGGGTCAAGGCCCGCACGGCCGAAGAAGGGCGGCGCATCCGCGAAGTGGCGGCGGATCTCTTTCAGAAATGGCTCGACGAGGGTGGCGGGTCGCGGACCACTGCCGAAATCCCGGTCGTTACCCCGGCCCAACTCCGTCGGCATCGGGATGCCCAAAGCCTGCGAATGGCTTACCCACAAGGCTACCGCCTCAGCGGACCGCTGATCCCTGCGAAAAAAGGAGCTCCGCAAATCCCCGCCGCAGCCGTCGAGCAAGCGCTTGAAGAAATGGACCAGGAAGAACTCGCCGGCCATGCCCGCCCTCGTTGACGCCAACGTCTAGCGGTCCGTTTTTTAGAGCCGTAAAGCAGTTCTGAGAAACGGCGCGGTGCGGGAGGTTTTGGACTTGGCGACTTTTTCCGGCGGGCCTTCGGCGATGATCTTTCCGCCGCCATCGCCGGCTTCGGGGCCGAGGTCGAGGATCCAGTCGGCCTCGGCGGCGACGGCCATGTGGTGCTCGATGACGACGACGGTGTGGCCTTCATCAACAAGCCGGTGGAGGACGTCGATGAGGCGCTGGACGTCTTCGAGGTGGAGGCCGACGGTGGGCTCTTCGATCAGATAGAGATTGCGCTGGGTGAGCGCGGCGTTGTTGAGGGTGGCCTTGGTGCCGCGGCCCTTGGTGAGCTCGGAGACGAGCTTGATGCGCTGGGCCTCGCCGCCGGATAGAGTCGGCGAGGGCTGGCCGAGCTGGAGGTAGCCGAGGCCGGTGTCGGCCATGAGCTTGAGCGGGTGGGAGATGCGCGGCTGGGATTCGAAGAAGGCGCAGGCCTCGTCGATGGTCATGGCGAGCACCTGGCCGATGTTTTTCTGGCGGAAGGTGACTTCCAATGTCGCGGGGTTGTAGCGCTCGCCGTTGCAGGATTCGCAATGGACCCAGGTGCTGGGGAGGAAATCCATTTCTAACTTCACGCGGCCGTTGCCCTTGCACTCGGGGCAACGCCCGCCTTCGGTGTTGAAGGAGAATCGCGACGCGTCGAAGCCGCGCATGCGGGCTTCGGGGAGCTGGGCGAAGAGCGCGCGGATGTGGTCGAAGACCTTGACGTAGGTGGCCGGGCAGGAGCGGGAGGTCTTGCCGATGGGCGATTGATCGACTTCGTAACAGGCTTTGATGGATTTGAATCCCTCGGCTTTGGTGAAGGGGATGGATTTTTTTGCTTCGCGGCGACCGGTGATCGCCGCTACGGCCACGCAGGAATGCATCAGCGAGGATTTCCCGGAGCCGGAAATGCCGGTGAGCACGGTGAGCCGGCCGAGGGGAATGGCGGCGGTGACGTTCTTGAGGTTGTTGGCGTGGCAGCCGGCGATCGTTAGAAAAGGATGATCCTTTTTCACCTCGCGGCGCGAACCGCGGATGGGGTGGTGGATGACGGCGGAGAGGGCGCGGTAGGTGGGGGAGGATTGAACCTCGAACCTCGAACTCCCAACATCGAACGTCGAAGGTTTGGAAGAAGACTTTTTACTCGTGGGCGAGACGCCCACGCTCCTTGAAGGCGGTTTGCCTTGATAGACGATTTCTCCGCCGAGGCGGCCGGCGCCGGGGCCGAGGTCGATGAGGTGGTCCGCGGCGGCGATGGTGTCCTCGTCGTGCTCGACGATGATGAGGGAATTCCCCTGGTCGCGGAGGGCGATGAGGGTTTTGAGGAGGGCTGCGTTGTCGCGCGGATGGAGGCCGATGGTTGGCTCGTCGAGCACGTAGAGCACGCCGCGGAGGTTGGAGCCGAGCTGGGCGGCGAGGCGGATGCGCTGGGATTCGCCGCCAGACAGGGTGTTGCCGGAGCGGTCGAGCTGGAGGTAGCCGAGGCCGACTTCCTGGAGAAAGGCGAGGCGCTGGCGGATCTCTGGCAGAATGTCGCGGGCGATGAGGGTGTCGCGGGAGGCGGTGAATTTGAGCTTTGAGAAATGGCTGGACGCGGCGTCGATGGAGAGGTGGCCTAGGTCGGAGATGGCGGTGGAAGAGTCGGGGCGAGACGCTCCTTTCACGGTCTGGGGCGAGACGCCCCAGCCACTTGCTGCTCCTTTGGAGCTGTCATGGAGCCTTACGGCGGAGGCGGTGGGGTTGAGGCGGGAGCCGTGGCAGGCGGGGCAATCGACGAGCTCGACGTCATCCATGCGGTCGATGGCGCGGTCGGCGTCCATTTCCGCTTCTAGCACGGAATCGAAGCGGGCGATGTCGAGGTGTTGGCGGCGCTTGGGGACACGGCCGTGGCCGCGGCATTCAGGGCACCAGCCGTGGGGGGAGTTGAAGGAAAACAGCCGTGGGTCGAGCTCTTCGAAGGATTGGTTGCAGCTGGGGCAGCTGGAATGGGTGGAGAGTAGGATGAATTTCTTGTCGGCGGTGAAGAGCTTGAGAAGACCTTTGCCGATGGTGAGGGCACGCTCGATTGATGATTGAAGATTGTGGATTGATGATTTGGAGATCTCTGACACGACGACGTCGATGTCGTGCTCCTTGAAACGCTCGAGGCGGGTGAAGCCTTCGGCGTCCTTGAATTGCTTGTCCACGAGAAGGCGGGTGAAACCTTGTTTGAGCGCCCACTCGGCGATTTCGTTGTGATAGCCTTTTTTGCCGCGGATGATGGGAGCGAGCAGGGTGACCGGCCCATTCTTGAGATGGCCGCGGATGGCGTTCTCGATGGCTGATAGAGATTGCTTTTCCACCGGAACCTGGCAGTCCGGGCAGTAGAGCGTGCCAAGTTTCGAGTAGAGCAGGCGGATGAAGTTCCAAAGCTCGGTGACGGTGGCCACGGTGGATTTTCCGCCGCCCTGGGAGACGCGCTGCTCGATGGCGACGGTGGGCGGGAGGCCTTGGAGCTGGTCGATCTCGGGCTTCTCCAACTGCTCGGCGAACTGCCGGGCATAGGTGGACATGGAGTCGAGGAAACGTCGCTGGCCCTCGGCGAAGAGGATGTCGAAGGCGAGGGTGGATTTGCCGGAACCGGAGAGACCGGAGATGACGACGAGCTGGTCGCGCGGGATGTCGAGGGAGATGTTCTTGAGGTTGTGGTGTCTTGCGCCGCGGAGGGCGATGGAGTTGGTTGAGGGTGAAGAGGAAGAAGGAGCGGGACGCTCCTTGCACGGTCTGGGGCGAGACGCCCCAGCCACTAGCGGCTTGAGGAAACGGGCGGTGGGGGTGTCTAACTTTGCGACGGATTCGGGCGGGCCTTGGGCGACCAACTGGCCGCCGTGTTTGCCGGCTTCGGGGCCGAGGTCGAGGATCCAGTCGGCGGACTTGATGACGTCGAGGTTGTGCTCGATGACGAGGAGCGAGTGGCCGGAATCGACCAGCTTCTGGAAGACGGTTAGCAGGTTCTCGATGTCGGAGAAGTGGAGGCCGGTGGTGGGTTCGTCGAGGATGAGGAGCTTGCCGGTGGATGTGCCGCTGGAAGAAAGGAGTTGGCAGAGTTTGAGGCGCTGGGCCTCGCCGCCTGAGAGGGTGTTGAGAGGTTGGCCGAGCTTGAGGTAGCCGAGGCCGACTTGGAGGAGGGGATCGAGGGCGGTGAGGATTTGCTCGATGAGGCGGAGTTCCTTTTTGGAATGATGGGCCTGGCGGTTGAAAACCGCCGCCACGTCGGCGACGGTGAGGCCGAGGACGTCGGCGATGGAGAGGCCGTTGTAGATGTAGTCGAGGGTGGAGGACTTGTAGCGCTTGCCATTGCAGTCGGGGCAGGTGACGTAGATGTCGGAGAGGAACTGCATCTCGACTTTTTCGAAGCCGTTGCCGGCGCAGCGGTCGCAGCGGCCTTCGCCGGAGTTGAAGGAGAAGAAGCCGGGCTTGAGCGCGGCGGATTTCCCGGCGTCGGTCTCGCAGAAAAGCTGGCGGATGGGATCGAAGGCGCCGAGGAAAACGGCGGGCGTGGAGCGCGGGGTGCGGGCGACGGCGGTCTGGTCGACGAGTTCGACGCCGCTGAGGTGTTGGGAGCCTTTGAGTTCCTTGATCGGCGCGGCGTCGCCTTCGGCTTCCTGACCTAACTTGCGGGCGAGATTGAGATAGAGAACGTCGTGGGCGAAGGTGGATTTCCCGGAACCGGAGACGCCGGTGAGCACGGTGAAGAGACCGAGCGGGAGATCGACATCGAGCTTTTTGAGATTGTGGCGGGTGGCTCCGCGGATGGAGAGAAGTTGTTTGGTAGGCTTGCGGCGCTTGGTGGGGGTGGCGATGGATTTGCTGCCATCAAGCCATGGAAGCGTGCCGATTAATGATTTTTGATTTTTGACTTTTGATTTTTTGGAGGGCGACTCGCCGCGGGGGCTTCCTTGATAGATGAGGGTGCCGCCGAAGGAGCCTGCGCCGGGGCCGAGGTCCACGAGGTGGTCGGCGGCGAGCATGACGGTTTGCTCGTGCTCGACGACGACGAGGGTGTTGCCCTTGTCGCGGAGGCCGTGCATGACGCCGACGAGGCGGTCGATGTCCCGCGGATGGAGTCCGACGGTGGGCTCGTCGAGCACGAAGAGCGTGCCGGTGAGGGCGGCGCCGAGGCAGGTGGTGAGGTTGACACGCTCGACCTCGCCGCCGGAGAGGGTACGGGTCGTGCGGTCGAGGGTGAGGTAACCGAGTCCGACTTGGTCGAGATAGCCGAGCCGTGATTCGATTTCCGTAACGACGAGGTCCAGCGTGGCATCCGCCGGGCGGCTGGATATTTCATATTTGAGATATGAAATAAAAGGGAGGAGTTCGGAAATCGGGAGGGACCAGAGATCGGGGAGGGTTTTGCCGCTGACTTTGAAGCAGAGGGACTCGGGCTGGAGGCGTTTGCCGCGGCAGGCGGAGCAGGTGGTGTAGGAACGGTAACGGGACAGGAAGACGCGGACGTGCATCTTGTAGGCCTTGGTTTCCATCCAGTCGAAGAAGCCTTTGACACCATACCAGCCGCCGGATTGCCAAAGATTTTCAAGTTCGTCCGGGGTGAGGTTATCGGTCTTGCGGTCGCCGTAGTAGATCCATTCCTGTTCGTCTGCGGATAGGTCCTCGAAGGGAGTTTTGATGTCGATGTCGCGTTCCTTGCAGTTCCTAACGAGGTCGCGCTGGCATTCGTCGCCGCGCTCGCCTTGGAAGGGCTTGATGGCACCTTGGGCGATGGAGAGCGATTTGTCGGGGACGGCTTTTTCGAGGTCGATGCCGATGATGCGGCCGAAGCCCCGGCATTTCGGGCAGGCACCTAACGGGGAGTTGAAGGAAAAGAGGGCGGCGGTGGGCTTGCGGAGTGTGAAGCCGGTTTTGGGGTTGGTCCAGGTGGTGGAGAAAGAGCGCTGAACATCGAACATCGAACGTCCAACATCGAAGGAAGAAGGCAAGACGATGGTGGCGTGACCTTTGCCGAGGGTGAAGGCGGCTTCGAGGGCTTCGAGGAGGCGGGGGTGGTTTTCTGGAGTTAGGGTGAGGCGATCCTGGACGATGTGGATGACGGGCTGGCGGATGGAATCGGCCGCCACGGGTTCGTCGGTGCGGATGACTTGACCGTCTAGGAGGATGCGGAGGTAGCCTTGTTGATTGAGGAAGGGGAAGAGTTCCGCGGCTTGGGTGTCGGGCGGGACGGGGATGGGGAAGGTGACTAACACGGGCTTTCCCGCGAGGTTCGCGGTGGCCCAGTCGGCGGCTGATTCGGGGGAGTCTGGCTGGATGGTTTCGCCGGTGTGCGGGTCGTAGCCGACGGCGAGGCGGGCGAAGAGGAGCTTGAGGTAGTCGTTGATCTCGGTGAGCGTGCCGACGGTGGAGCGGGTGGTGCGGACGTGGTTTTTCTGCTCGATGGCGATGGCGGGAGGGATGCCTTCGATGTGATCGACGGCGGGCTTGTCCATGCGGTCGAAAAACTGCCGGACGTAGGGTGAGAAGGTCTCGACGTAGCGGCGCTGGCCCTCGGCGTAGAGGGTGTGGAAGGCGAGCGAGGATTTCCCGGAGCCGGACGGACCGGTGACGACGGTGAGTTTTCCGAGCGGGATATCGAGGTCGAAGCCTTGCAGATTATGCTGGCGGCAACCGCGGAGGAGGATGGCGGGTTCGGGGCGGCTGGGTGTGGATTTCTTGTCTGCTTTAGGCACGCGGCAGATTATGCGGGAAACACCGGGCCGCCAGTGGAAGTGTGAGTCGGGCGGGTGAAAATTTCAGATCACTCGTTGGCGGGTCACTCCGCGGCCGGTGGGGAGCCCATCATCAACCCGTAGAAATACTCGGGAGATTCCGTGGTGCGCTCGATATCACTTTCGATGAGCTTGATCGCGCCGGTGTCATTGTCCGCCTTGAGTCGCTCGATTTGTTTTTCGAGGCCGAGAATGTAAGTCGAGGAGAGTTGGGAGAGCGACTTGCTGAGCTCGAAGTCGATGTTTTTCTGCTTTTCAAGCGCCTCGATGTGGCAGGCCTCGATTCCCGTAGTGTCAGTGATCGAGAGTTCCAGGGACTCAGGAATGCGCCCGCCTTCGGCCTTCAGGGCGTCGACGACTTGCTTGATCCGGGCCGCCCCCTCGGCGCGGTTAGATAAGGGCTTGCCGACGCAGGCGAGCATCGCCTTATCAAAGCGCCATAAGTTGTCTTTCAAGCCGCTGTGATACTTGGCAATGGCTGGAGCGGCGCGGTCGAGCATGATTTTGCGGGCGCGCTGGAAGAATCCGGGGACGTCGAATCTGGGTGGTTCGGAGACGGTTGTGGTGTCTGGTGCTGCTTCCGGCACCGCAGGATCTGGCAGCGGAGGAGGTTCTGGATTCGTGTCTGGGCCGGGAACGGGTGTTGGATCCGGCGCCGAATCAGTTTGAGAGGGGAGCCCCGCAGACGGCTCCTTGATGATGACGACCTGGGGAGATTGGCTCTTCCGGAAATGGTTGAGACTGTAGCCTCCGATTCCAATGGCTAGCAGAAGCATCAGGATTCCCGGAAAGCTGGAGGACTTTTTACGGACGGCGGCCCGTCCCGGCCTGCGCACCGTCGGCCGCGGTGGTCCTGCGGCGAGGCGACGCTTCGAGACGAGGGACTTCGAGACGAGAGACTTGGCGATGGCCTGCAAGTCCTTGGCCATCTCCTGGGCGCTGGAGTAGCGGGTGGCCGGCAGAGGCTGGGTGGCGCGTTTGATAATCGCGTCGAAGCGGACGTCGCAGCGGGCGATCAGCGAGGCCGGGCGTGGATCGTCTGCGGGAAGCTTGCCCGTCAGGAGTTCGTGAAGCATCACGCCGACCGAAAAAATGTCCGCGCGGCAGTCCACCGAGTGCGGGGAGTCTACCACCTCGGGAGCGGTGTAATGAGGCGTGCCGAAAATTTCCTCGCCCTCTTCGACTTTCCGCTCGACGGGGCGGGCGAGTCCGAAATCGCCGATCTTGGGCTGGGCGTTGAGATCGAGAAGGATGTTGGCCGGCTTGATGTCGCGGTGGATGATGCCGTTTTCGTGGGCGTGGGCGAGTCCGCCGCAGATGGCGGCGATGAGGCGGATCACTTCCGGCGGGTCGATCGCCTGGCCATGGGCAGAGTGATAGATCGACTTCCCGGGCACGAACTCCATCACGATGTAAAGCATCCCGTTGACTTCGCCGAAGTCATACACGCCGATGAGGTTCGGGTGATTGAGGCGGGCCATCGCCTTGGCCTCGGTCTCGAAGCCCTTGCAAAACGCAGCGTCCTTGCTGAATTCCATCGGCAGGATTTTCAGCGCGACCGTCCGATCCAAAGACTTTTGCACCGCGCAATAGACGGCACCCATGCCTCCGGTCGCGATGAGGCCCTGGATTTCATACCCCGGGAAAAGCGGCGCGAGGTCGGCGGGCTCCGGAGCAATGAAACCGGCAGGTTCGTGAGAGTCGGTCATGTGCGGAGGAGTGGAAACTTGCAGTCTTCGCGCTGGAAACCATGCTTCGCAATGGTTTGATTTCAAGCCAAATGATCGACACTCCGGCGAAACGAAGCTTGCCCGCCCGGCGATAAACCGGGATCAGTTCGCCGCATGAACGAAGCCGAAGTGATGGGAATTTGCGGGGAGGACGGCATCCGCCGGATGGTGGCGGCATTCTACCGGCAAGTGCGGACGGACGAGCTCATCGGGCCGATGTATCCCGAGGCGGATTGGGAGGGTTCGGAAGAGCGCCTGGCGGAATTCCTGCTGTTTCGCCTCGGCGCATCGACCCGCTATCTGGAAACCCGCGGCCATCCGAAGCTGCGGATGCGCCACATCACCTTCAAAATCGGCATCGCGGAGCGCGACCGCTGGCTGGAACTCATGGCTTCCGCGATGGTCGAAACCGGCGTGCCTGCGGCAGCCCGCGGATTTCTCGATCCGTTTTTCGCCCAGGTGGCGGACTTCATGAGAAACCAGGCGGATCGCTAAAACGGAATGTTTCCCGCTCAGCCAAGCGGCGCGTGATAGACGATCCACTCGGGGATCTTGATGGCGGAATTATAGAGCATGTGCAGCGCGATGACCGTGGTCAGCGAGCCGGTTCCGGCATAGAGCAGCGCGCAGGAAAATCCGAAAACCGCCACGCTCGCCAAGCCGTAGCCGTCGTAGAAATGCAGCAGCGCAAACACCGCGGACGAGATCAGCGCGGCCGGGATCACCCCGATTCGGTTCCGGCACGCGCGGAACAGGACTCCGCGATAGAGCGTTTCCTCGGCGACCGGAGCCAGCAAACAAGCAGACACCAAGGCGGAAACAAGCCCCCACAGACCCGAATCCGCAAGGCTGAGTCCGCCGCCCGGACTATTTGAGCCGCCCTCCCCTATCAGCAATCGGAGAACTTGGTCCGCGACCATCAGCAGCGAAAACAGGCCCAAAATGGCCTTCACCTGCACCCGCTGATCCAAGCCCATCACCCGCGATGCGTGGGACGGTCGATTGAAAAGCAAGCCGAGCGCGATCAGCGGCGGCAGCATCCGCGCGGCGGAATCGAGGAAAATGGCGGTGGCGGGGTGCAGCCCCGGCAAGACCCCGATTCCCAGATCCAGAGTCATGCTGAACCCGATCCACGCCAAAGTCGCGACCAGGAAAACCACCAGCCCGAGCGGCAACGACCAAGCACCGCCGTAGCCGTGGGGCCTCGTGGAAAATCCGTTTTTCAAACACCGCAACGCACTGGAAATGAACATCGAACCGACAAGACCCAGCAGCCAGACCGCCGATCTTGCGAGCACGGCACGGGCTCTGAGCTGAATCCCGTCCTGCCTGTAAGCCTGCCTCCAATGCGATACGGGACTTACGTTTTCCTCCCACGAATCGATCAATTTCGCATGCCACCAAGTGCCTTGATGAGTGGCGAGTTTGGCCGAAGTTTCCTCGAAATCCGAAACCATCTGCCCTTGCAACGCCTGCCCTAGCGTTTCCCGCATCGGCAATCCGTCCTGCTCCGCCTTCACGATCGCGAACGCCTCCAAACCCTGCGGGCTGATGGACTTGTCCGTCGCGAGTTTCTGGAAAACTTCGAGCGCGTCGCGCCGCACCGCCGCCGGCTCGTCCACCCCGGCGAGCCATTTCAGCCACTGCGGATCATCCGCCATGGCGTCCGCAAGCCGCAGATCCCGGTCGATTTTCACCAGCGCGACCTCCTCGGTGCCGGGCGCGTAACCCTGCTCCTTGCCAAAATAATGGTCCCAAAGCCAAATCCCCAAAATGAACGCCAGCAGCGCAATCAACGGCTCGGGGTAATCCCGCCGCAAAATGGCGCGGTAAGGATTTGCCGACGGAATCGAGTCTGGCGCGGATTTTTGAATGGCGCGCGAGCTTTTCCAAAACCATGAAATTAGCAAGTATTGGCTGACCTTCATTTTCCGCAAACCATCAGGAGAGGGGAAAACCTCGAATTTTTCCATTGGCGGGTTTGCGCCCGCCGTCGCAGGGTTCGAGCGAAGCCAATTTCAACATGCCCGACCCTACCGAATTCGCCATCACCGCCACTTTCATGACGGCTCTGGGCATTTTTTCGCTCACCGCCGCCGCGCGGAAGCTGCTTGGAAATCCAGCCCCCCCCGCCGCGGCGGCGGTCGATCCATTTCCAATGGATGATGGATCGCCGTACCAGCCTCCCGCGTCGGCCGCATTGCCACCCGAACTCCCGAGCGGACGGGTGCCCGTCTGGCTTTACCAACCGCTGGATTTGCTAGGGATCGGCTTCATTTTCGTGCTGTTTTTCGGCCTCGTCATGGCTTCCGTCAGAGCTTCAAACAAGGCCGAACTGGTACTGGATGTCGGCGGAATGGTGGCTTCCATCGCCTTCCTGTTCATCAGTGCCGGCATCGTCACGTTTTTCGTAATTGCTCGCATCCGGCCGGTGGAATGGCTGGGCTTGCGGTGGCCGGCGTGGCGCTGGGTCTTCCTGATCGCACCCTCCGCCGTGTTCAGCATGTGGATGTTTTTCGGAGGACTCCAAGCCATCGGCTTCATGGAATGGATCGAATCCCTCGGCGTCGAAGCCGTCCAGGACAGCGTCAAACTCCTGCAAACATCCACCGATCCGGCCGTCATCGGGCTGATGGTGTTCGCCGCCGTCATCGCCGCCCCGCTTTGTGAGGAAATCGTTTTCCGCGGGTATCTCTACCCCGCCGCGAAGAAATTCGTGGGACCGTGGGCCGCCGGGGCTTGCTCGGCCCTCGTCTTCGCCGCCGCTCATGGCAGCTTGGCCGCGCTGCTTCCGCTGTTCGTTTTCGGCTGCCTGCTCGTCTTCATTTACGAAAAAACCGGCTCGCTGTGGGCCCCCGTCGCCGTGCATTTCTGCTTCAACGGCGCGACCGTGCTCATCCAAATGATCGCCCGCTATTACCACCTCCCGCTGGATGCCCCGCTTTGAAAACGCTCCGTGACATCGGCGAGGACTCCCTGATCGACAGCCTCGTGGCGCTGGTCCCGCAGGACCCAAATCCCGCCGCCGGACCGGGCGACGATTGCGCCGTGATCGACCGCGACCCGCACTCTCCCAACCTGCTGCTTCTCAAAACCGACGCCCTCGTCGAGCACATCCACTTCCTGCCAGACACGCCGCCCCGTGCCGTCGGCTGGAAGGCCGCCGCCCGCGTGGTCTCGGATTTTGCCGCGATGGGCGGGCGTCCCGAATACTTCCTCGTCACCCTCGCGCTCTCACCGGAAACCGCCGTCGCGTGGGCCGAAGACCTCTACCGCGGCATCGGCGACTGCCTGGGGAAATTCGGCGGCGTCCTCGCGGGCGGGGAAACCTCCAGCGTCCCGCCGGGTTCCGCCGCCGTCATTTCCATCGCCGCCACCGGCAGCGTCCGCCGCGCGCACGTCGTCCTCCGCTCCACCGCGAAACCCGGCGACGCCCTCCTCGTCACCGGCAGACTCGGCGGCTCGCTCCACGGCAAACACCTCGATTTCACTCCGCGCCTCGAAGAAGCAAACTGGTTGGTATCCAATTACAAGCCAACGGCCATGATGGATATTTCCGACGGTCTGGCAAAAGACCTCCCGCGTCTCGCCGCCGCTTCCGGCTGTGGATTCGTGATCGATCATTCCACAATTCCACTCACTCCGGGCAGCACCCCGGCGCAGGCTCTGGGCGACGGCGAGGATTTCGAAATCCTCTTCGCCATCGAGCCCGCCCGCGTCGCCGGACTGCTCGGCGCATGGCGCGCGGTTTTCCCTGACCTCCCGCTCACCCGGATCGGCGAGCTCGTCGAGAGCGGGGCGGGTGAATCCTTGACCGGCGGCTGGGACCATTTTGCGGGGCACTGATCGCGCCGGCAGCGCCGTCGCCCCGCCGACAAATTCAAATCCAAGTATTGACACCCCGCCCCATCCGCCCTAATCACTCGCCCCCGCGCCATGCGAATGGCGGAGTAGCCAAGTGGTAAGGCAATGGTTTGCAAAACCGTCATTCGAGGGTTCGATTCCCTCCTCCGCCTCCATCTAAATCTCTTGAAATAAGCGACTTAGAGAGGAATAAGAAAGTTAGGGAATACTTCAGAAACGCTCAAAAGAGCACAAAAACGCACCCAAAAACGGGATGTAATCGGGAAGTGATTTTTCTCCCCCGGTTGTCCCCATCCCCGCGCCCAGCCGTGCGCGATGGACGGCCAGACGGATTTCGGGTAGTCTCACTCCCATGGACCTCGATTGGCGCGGCAGACTGATCCTGCGGAAACTGGAAGAAGGCTGCACCATTCGGGAAGCAGCGGCGGCGGTCGGGATTTCCCGGCAGGCGGTCCTGAAGCGCCAATACGTCTCCCCCGACTTCACCCAAGCCGTCGCGGCGGCGCGTGAGGCTGGCAAGGCGGAGCGCACGTTCCGCCTCTGGCTCCGTCATCCGTTCCGGGGCAAGCGCCCGCCGACGGGGAAAGGGCATGGTGGAGCGCCGAGGTTTGCTTACGGGCGGCGATAGGGTCGGACTCCTGATAAAACGATCGTTTGATCGACCGATCGCTCCCGGAATCTCACTACGCCTTAACCTCCGCCGCCAACGCCTCCGCTTGAAGCACCACGGTGCGGATCGCGGCGTCTTCGAGGTCCGGCGGGTATCCGTATTTGCGGAGGATGCGGCGGATCGTCGTGCGGACTTTTTTCCGGCGTTGGTCGAAGTGCCACCAGTCCATCCCCGAGTTCTCCCGGACCGCCTTCACCAACTCCGACGCTATCAACCGCAGCTCCGCGTTGCCCATCAACTCAGTGGCGCTGCCGTTTTCCGCGAGGGCATCATAGAATGCCACCTCTTCCTTCGTGAGTCCATCGTCAGGCTCTTCGCGGAGGTCGCGGCCTATCTTTATCAACTCCTCGATCACTTGCAGCGCGTCGATCACCCGGTTGTGATAGCGGGCCATGGCGTCTTCTATCCGTTCGGAAAACTGGCGATTCTTCACCACGTTGGTGCGGGTGCGGCTCTTCGTCTCGCCCGCGAGGAGTTTCCGCAGGGCTTCCACCGCGAGGTTCTTATGCTCCATGCCCGCCATCTCCTTCAGGAACTCGTCACTCAGAACCGAGATGTCTGGACTCTTGATTCCTGCCACGCTCAAAAGGTCGATCACTTCCGTCGAACAAACCGATTGATTGACGAGTCGCTCGATGGCGGCATCCAGAGCGTAGCCCCGGCGTCCCCCGTTGCCGTCGCCCTCGAACTTGCTCATGGCGATCTTCACCGCGCAGAAGAACGCCACCTCCACGGACACCGCCGCCGCCTCGTCCCGGCCTGACGACAGCTTGAACGCCTTCTCCAGCTCCGCTACCGCATCGAGGAAACGCTTCCGCGCCTTCTTCTTGGCGTCGTCGCCCTCGCCTTCCAGACCATAGACGTGATTCAGCGCCTGCCCGAGGATCTTCAGACGGGCAGCGTCGTTGCCCTTCAGCGCCGGGGCGTAGTCGAGGCCGTGGAACATCGAGCGCAGCACGTCGAGGCACTTCCTGAGAGCCATCACTGCTTCGTCGGTGTCGATGCCGGTGTTTCCCCGGTCGCGGTCGGAGTAGAAGGTGAGCGCCTCCTTGAGGTCGGTGGCGATGCCGATGGTGTCCACCACCAGCCCGGCGGGCTTGCCTTTGAAAATCCGGTTCACGCGTGCGATCGCCTGCATCAGGTTGTGACCGTGCATCGGCTTGTCGATGTAGAGCGTGTGCATCGACGGGCAATCGAAACCCGTCAGCCACATGTCCCGCACAATCACCAGTTGGAAATCATCGCCAGAATCGCGATACCGCTTCGCCAGATTATCCATGCCCTGCTTGTTGCGGACGTGCGGTTGATAGGCTGGCGGGTCGGCGGCGGACCCGGTCATCACCACCTTCAGCTTGCCCTTGTCGTCGGCGGAGTCATGCCATGCGGGGCGCAGCTTGGTGATCCGCTCGTAAAGATCCACACACACCCGGCGGCTCATGCAGACGATCATGCCCTTGCCGTTGATCGCCAGTTGCCGTTTCTCGAAATGATCCACAATGAGCGATGCCAGTTCGTCCAGCCGTTCGGACGCGCCCGCCAGTGCTTCCAGCGTGGACCACTTCCCGGCGAACTTCGCCTTCTCGTTATCCTCCATGCCTTCGGTCACTTCGTCGAAGGTGTCGTCGATTGCCGCCTTGGTGTTGTCGTCGATCTTGAGGCGCACGATCTTGCCCTCGTAGTGGATCGGCACCGTGGCGTTGTCCTCCACTGCTTGGGTGATGTCGTAAACGTCGATGTAGTCGCCGAAAACCTGTTGGGTGTTCTTGTCCACCATCTCGATGGGCGTCCCGGTGAACCCGACGAAGGTCGCGTTCGGCAGACCCTTCCTGACGTAGTGGGCGAATCCATAACTCACCTCACCCGTCGTAGAGTCGATCTTCGCCTCGAACCCATACTGGCTCCGGTGCGCCTCATCCACGAACACCACCACGTTGCGGCGGGCGGTGAGAACGTCGAAATCCCCGTCCTCCGGGCGGAACTTCTGAATGGTCGCGAAGATCACGCCCCCCGCCTGACGGTCGAGCAGCTTCCGTAAGGCCGCCACCTCGGTGACTTGTTGCGGGTCTTGTCCGAACAACTCCGCGCAGCGGGAAAACGTGCCGAAAAGCTGGTTGTCCAGATCGTTCCTGTCCGTCAGCACCACTAGCGTCGGATTCTCCAGTTCCTCGTCATGCACCAGCATCCCTGCAAAGAACGCCATCAGCAGGCTCTTGCCGGACCCTTGCGTGTGCCAGATGACGCCCGCCTTGCCATCGCTCTTGAGCGCCTTGATCACTTTCCGCAGGCCCTTCTTCACGGCATGGTATTGATGGTAGCCTGCCGTCTTCTTAATGACCGAGCGCCCGTCGTTCTCAAACACCGTGAAATACCGCAGCAGGTCCAACAGCACGTCCCGCCGCAAAAGCCCGCGCACCAGCGTTTCCCATGCCACCAGACTCTTCGGATCTGCGAGGCTTTCCCCGTCCACCGTGCGCCATGCCATGTGCCGGTCAAAGTCCGCCGAGAGCGTGCCATAGCGGGCGGCAAAGCCATCGCTCAGCACACTCATCAGGTTCGTGCGAAACAGCGCCGGGATGTCCGCCTTGTAGGTTTGGATCTGATTGTAGGCGGAAACGATGTCCGCGTTCTTCGATTCCGGCCCTTTGAGTTCCATCACCACCAGCGGCAGGCCGTTGAGGAAAATCAAAACATCCGTCCGCCGCTTGTTCGCGCCCACCACCGTGAACTGGTTCACCGCCAGCCATTCATTATGATCATCCTTCCAATCGACCAATCGCGCCCGGTCATGGATCGTCTCGCCGCCGCGCTGGTATTCCACCGGCACGCCATCCACCAGCAGACGGTGAATCCGCTGGTTCTCCTGAATCATTTCCGTGAATCGAAAATCCAGCACCACATTCGCCGCCGCTTCCACCGCTTCCGGCGGGAGATCAGGATTGATCCGCGCTACCGCCGCCTTCAAGCGCCCCGGCAGCATCGCCCCGTGGTAGCTTTCCCGCTCAGTCGAAGTGTCAGGATCGAAGGCATCCCCACCATGACACGAAAAGCCCATCTCCGCGAGGAGGTCGAGGACGATGGATTCAAAACCGGATTCGAGGATCTTGGACATAGGATCACTAAAAATGACTGAGACGCTTCATACGACTATTTTTCCATAGCGCGCATGATGCGACCCATTCTTGATGAAATTTTAGCCAAAAACTTTAAACAGCTTGCAACCGCAAAGAGAAAAAGACTTGAACCAATTAAGGTAAATCCAAGCGTGTAATCCGGATCTGAGTAATATTTATTGGCTTCGACTATCATTTGGAATATGCCGACTATCAAATTCAACCACCCCAGCACGGTGAAAATAACTCCAACCACAGACGACTCTGATTCAATTTCAACAGTGTTATCGCCTTGGTTTTTAGGATCTTCGCTATTCAACACATTACTTAGTTCTTCGTTCATATTGTTAGTTTTT
The DNA here is from genome assembly GCF_058122085.1 of Luteolibacter sp. Taxonomy (NCBI): domain Bacteria; kingdom Pseudomonadati; phylum Verrucomicrobiota; class Verrucomicrobiia; order Verrucomicrobiales; family Verrucomicrobiaceae; genus Luteolibacter; species Luteolibacter sp. The sequence continues at coordinate 20,018 of NZ_JBIKBQ010000064.1, forward strand.
TATTTGCTTTTATTGAAGATAGTGATCAGAAAAATTATTAGCGTGCCCGTTGTAAAAACAGGAAACAATGACCAACATAATCGTGAGTTTGGAATAATATCCCAAATAGTAGCCTGTTGAAAAATTAGCCCTAGGAGATTTCCTATAATCGCGATGAGTGCAGCGGTTTTTAATTTCATTATTTCTTGTTTGGTTTGTTTGTTACTTTTTTACGGAGAATTTATCATCAATCTACTGAATCTCGTTCAGCGTCCGCCCTTTGGAATCCCTCCAATCGACCCGCCCATTGGCGCTCCGGCCCTGCACCACGGCGGCGGCGGTGGATGGCGAACATGCCAAAAAAGCCGTTGGTCAAGTTGCCTTTTTTATGCAATTTACCATAATATTAGTATTTCGACACTTCCACATTATGAGCTTTCAGCAAATCTTCTAATGCGGCCTTTAGCCTTGGCGCTAGATCTGATGTAACTGAAAACACGACTTCGGTCTCTTTGAATTCTGGAAAATCCTTGGACTTCAGTTTTTCCAAGTCTTCGTCTGTCATCATAACGGCAATCTTTCGAGCAGATCCAGCCATAATTCCGCCGGTCTCACTGTCCCTTTTTTCAAGGGATTTTTCAGCGACTAGCCCTTTTACAACAATATCTTTAAGATTGTAGGGGTTCTTTTTTACAATAGAGCCCGAGTGATCCCGGATGGATATAGTCGGCTTGCAGCTTAAGAGCTTTAATTTAACGGAACACAAATATGCAACAGCAAAGCCGACACTTTTATCACCCACTTGGGTTCCAGTATCCAATTGATTTAACTTATTGAAGGTGAGAATACCGTGTTCTTCTAATTTGAAGTTATCATAAACATATTTTTCAAAACACTCTTCCGGCCCATAACTTCCGCGCTCTTTAGTCTCCTCTTTCGCAAAGAACTTCTCCGATTCAAAGAATGCCATTACTCCATCAATGATCTTTTTCTTTTCTTTGAATTTCTCCTGCTCATCTTTAATGCGTTGTTCCTCTGAGGCTGCATTTGCTGTCTTGTTACCGTCGTTACAGCCAGAAATCATCAACCCAGCAGCTGTAGTCATTAAAATTAAATAGTATTTCATAGTTTGTATATTTTCGTTATTTATTACATGTCAGGATTATTTTTCGGAAAAATTCGACATCTTGCCTGTTGACGCAAGACTGATTTCCCCGCTCAGCAGCTTCGGCAGCAGCGTGTCGCGCAGGGTGGCGAGGTCGCGGGACTCCGCGAAGTTCTCGATGATGGACTGGCAAATTGGCTGAGCTTGCTTGTCAAACTCGGCAAGAATGTCTTTTGGCGGTAAAAGAATCTGCGTTGACCGGACATCGGTTTGATTGATTCCGGGGATTGCAGCTTTGCCTCCCTTGTTGGCGAAATCCAACAGCACTCGCTCATCGGAAATGGTGAAGTAGAGATAGTGTTGACCGACTGAATCAGCCCTCATCCTGAAAACGTGCTCGTTGATACAGAACTCTTTGAATGGGAATTCATATCCATAAAGTCCTACGCGTGGCCTAAATTCGCCCGGCTTCCCGCCGTCCTTATAGAGCAGCACGTCGAGGTTCTGAATACGCCCTGAAGTGGTTTTCTCGTAAAACTCATGGGGAATGAACTTCGTTTTTGAGAAATCGAACACTCCAATTCCGTTGATGCTTTCCGCGCCTACGCTCGGAACTCCGGAGGAATATCCGGAAACACCGCCCTTTGGCCGCCTTCCGGTTTCGAGGACATCCAAGATTGAGCCGAGCGTGACCACCTCCCACCCCCTCGGAATCTGCCCGAGCTCGGAGTCTTGGAAGTGATCGGGGAAGAGGGCGGCGGTGGCGGTGTCCATGCCTGCGGGTGGGCGGCCTTCGAGTTTAGCGCGGACCGGGTCGAAGTCCACGAACCAACTCTTGAACAAGGCCCGCGCCATCTCCTCCAGAAGTTCGTTGGTCTCCCGGTTCAGCTCGATCAGGTCGTCCAAGGTGCCGAGGACGGAAGCGATGGCACGTTGGGTGGAGAGGGGCGGGAGCAAGACGGGAATGCGGTGTAGATCATTCCGATTTACGCCGGGAACACTACTCTTGTCACTACATGAATTGAAATCAACGGTCCGCAATAGATATGAGGAAAACTTAGGATCGTTTCCATGAAAATCCTTCACCCAGAGTGTAGTATTCAGCGGCCAGTAATCCTCTTGGACAAAAAATACCTTTCCGATTGTGCCATATCGTCCTGTAACAACTCCAGGCCCTTTAACTCCCACTTCAGAGTGATAATCGCTAATACCAGAGGACGAGACAATGGGAACCTTGCCAGTCTTCCGGTTTTGCGACGGCAAGTCAAATCCACGCTGTAGCGTGACGACTTCGCCGAGCGAAACTTTCAACCAATCGTTCATCATCCCTCAGCCTCTCTTTGGTTTGACTTGTGTTGCTGCATTATGAATTACTTTTTGATCCGCCAGTCTTCAAAACGTCAAATTGCTTCGCCCAAGAACGCGGAGGACGGAGGCACATTGGAAGAGGATTTTTTTTCGTTAAAATGTTAAAATCGATTGGTGCTGGTTGATCGGGCGATGTTCCGACATCGCCTGTTTGAACAAACGTTTCAAATCAACCAACACCATGAGTAAACAGACAGGGA
>NZ_JBIKBQ010000065.1:0-22601 GCF_058122085.1 Luteolibacter sp.
TATTATAACGCGGCCGGTCTCACGCAGACCGAATCTCCCGAAGTCATCGTCGGCGCCTATTCGATCATGCTGGGGCTCGAAGCCGAGATGGATTCCGGAGAAAACTACGAGGCGGATAACAGCTGGGCTTTCCTTCCACAAATTTACGCGGCCGTGCCGATCAACGACAAGCTGGTCGTCGGCTTCGGCCTCAACACGCCCTTCGGCCTGGCCACCGATTGGGGAAGTGACACGCAATTCCGTTATCTGGCGACGGAAACGGAACTGAACTACGCCACCGGCTGGGTGGTTTTGGGTTACAAAGTCACTGATACGTTTTCGATTGGCGGCGGTTTCGGCGTCCATTATGCGGATTTGAAAATCGGCCAGGTCACGAATGAGCTCGGGCCTGATTTTTCGACGGAGTTTAACGGCGACGACGAAGCCCTGTCCTGGACATTGTCCACTCGCTGGCAGCCTTGCGAACAGCACGCCTTCGGTTTGATTTACCGCAGCAAGACGGATTTCGAGCTCGACGGGGATTTCGAGGTGACCGGCGTGTTCGACGAGAGCGCCAAGCTGGATTTCATGACGCCGTCCACGTTCGGCGGCGGGTATTCCTACTCTCCGTGCAAGGAGTGGAATTTCGAGGTCAACATCGAGTGGGTGAACTGGGACGAACTCAATTCACTGACTCTTTCCAAGAACACCGGCAACAAGTCGATCCCTTTCAACTGGAACTCCAACTTCATCTACTCCATCGGCGGCACCCGCTATTTCGAAAACGGCTGGAACGTGAGCGCGGGTTACAATTTCATCGAGAACAGCATGCCTGACTCGACATTCACTCCCGGCGTCGCCGACGCGAACCGCCACTGGCTCAATGCGGGCGTGGGGCGGAAGTATGAGTCGTTCAAATGGAACTTCGCCTATCAGTATGCTTTCTCGGACAACGATGTTTCAGGCTCGCCATACGGATTGGCGGACGGAACCTTCAAGTCGCGGTTCCACGGTCTCATGCTCAACTGCGACTGGCAGTTCTGAGCGAGGCCGGATCAGCTCACGGCGTTCAGAATATTGGCGTGTTCCTTCCGTTGGAACTCGGTCGGTTTCACGCCGTGGAACTGTTGGAAATCCCGGGAAAACATTTTCGACGTGGTGAATCCCAGGTCGATCGCCACTTCCTTGATCGGCGAGCCTTCGCGCAGCAGCGCGCGCGCGGCCACCATGCGTTCCTGACGAAGCCAGTCTTTCGGCGCGATGCCGATGCCTTCTTCGAAAACCCGCCGCAAATGGCGTTCCGACACGCTGATCCAGTCGCACAGGCTCGACATCCGGTATTCGCCCTCACGGGCGATTTGGCTGAGTGACAACGGCAGAGGCTCGCGGGCCAGGAGTACGAGGAACCTGCCGTCTCTTTGGATGATTTCTACGTCGCGGCGTTTCACGGGTCAGTCAGGGGGTGGGGTTGCCCCGAGATAAGTTCAAACTGCCCAGACTGTCAACTTTTTAAAATAATACGGGGTTTTGGGGTTTCTTTTTGAATTTCGAGTAAAACACGGAACCGGTCAGTGCTCCCTTTTGAATTTCAATCCAGGATTTCCAATGTTTGGCAAGTCAGGAGGTTTCAATCCGGAGTTCGGACCTCGGGGCTTGATCTCCTGGCACGGGGATGGCGCCACGGCGATTAAGCTAGGGAGCAACCGCAGGAATTCGATGTGTTTTTAACCGCGAATGGACGCCAATCGACGCGAATTTTAAGAACCGAATTTTTCAGAATCAGGAATTCCATTCAAAAAACATCTTCATTCGCGTTGATACGCGTCCATTCGCGGTTGAAGAATCCCTAGCTTGATCGCCCTGGGGATCGGCCGAATTTTCTCGCCCTGCCGTCCCCCGCCGTTAGCTTTCGGACACCTGATGCCCGCCCGTAAATCCACCGCCGCCAACAAGGCCACACGCCCCGCCAAAAAAGCGGCCCCCGAGAAGAACAAATCCCTCGAATCCTGGATCTGGGACGCTGCCTGCTCCATCCGTGGCGCGAAGGACGCGCCGAAATACAAGGACTTCATCCTCCCGCTCATCTTCACCAAGCGCCTCTGCGATGTCTTCGATGACGAGCTGAACCGCATCGCCGCCGAAGTCGGGTCGCGGAAAAAGGCGTTCCAGCTCGCCAAGCGCGATCACAAGCTCGTCCGCTTCTTCCTGCCGCTGGAGCCCGCCGATCCCGAGCAGCCGGTCTGGTCGGTCATCCGCAAGCTTTCCGACAAGATCGGCGAGGGCGTGACCACCCACATGCGGGCCATCGCCAAGTAAAATCCGCCCTTGCAGGGCATCGCTCCAGACACTTTCGTGGCGGATCGCTGGCGCGATCGGGAGGAGTTCAAGGGGCGGGTGCTGGAATGGGCGCGGAAGCTGGAAGTGGACGCGCACTCGATCTACATCCGGCCGATGAGGCGGAAGTGGGCGTCTTGTTCCACGGTGGGGACGCTGAGTTTCAATGACGAGCTGCTGGGGATGCCGAAAGAGTTGGGAGATTACGTCATCGTTCACGAGCTGCTGCATTTTTCGGTGCCGAATCATGGGAAGCTGTGGAAGAGCCTGATGCGGGCGCATCTTGGCGAGTATGAGAAGGCGGAGCAGCGGCTGAGGGTTGGTGGGTGAAGCCCTGATCAATCAGCTGAATCCGCGTCACCGAGGTCGGGGCGGAAACGAAGGTTTGATAGCCGTCGAGTCTAGCATGATGCAGTTCATGCAGATTCTGATTTTCCACTCCGGCGAGTGGGCGGTCTGAAATGGTCGTGCAGACCGGGTTTCCGAACAGAATCCGCACGGATTCCGGTGGGTGCGACAAACCGGTGCCTAGTGCTTTCAGCACGGCCTCCTTCGCCGTCCAGATCCGCAGAAGTTGAGACGCACGCGCGTTTGTCTCGGAAGGTAACTCGCTGATTTCCCGCGGGTGGCAGAAGGTAGTTTCGCATTCCAACAAATCCGGCGCCCGATCGAGAGATTCCAGGTCGATGCCGACCGGTCCCTCCGCACACAGCGCCACGATCGCGAGGTCGGAGCAGTGGGAGAGATTGAAATGAAGCGAATCGTAGGGCGGAGCCAGCAGAGGCTTGCCGTTTTCCGTGAGGACGAGCGGCACTTCCCGTGGCGGGCGCTGGATGGCTTGGCCGAGGATTTTTCGTAAGTTTGCCCGGCAAGCCATCCAGTGGACGGCGTCCTTTCTGAATCGGAAACGATCCGCCCGCGATTTTTCCTCATCGGCGAGGCAGGCCAAGGCGGCTTCCTGGGAAATGATTTCAGGAAAAACGAGATGAACGGTGACCTGTCCTGAAGTCATCCGGAGTGGTCCGGGTTGCCGTCGGGCGCTTCCTCACGTGAGAGGGCCAGATGCAGCGAGTTGGCAAGCGTTCCGACGTGATCAGGATCGAAAATCGTCAGGTGGCGGCCGGGAATTTGGATGATTTGAAGTCCGCCATCGGCTTGGGTGGACCAGCCGTAATCGGCCGGTAGTTCGACTTTGTCGCTGCCGGTGATGGCTTTGAAAAGGGTGACCCGGCCGGGGAAACGGGCGGGTTGATGCGCTTGCATCGCGCGCCAGTTTTCCTCGCGGACCTGGACGCGGCGCAAATCGCTGTAGGCCTCGGCGGGACCCGAGGACTGGGCCGCGAGAATCTCGGCGCTGACGCGGCGGTGGGTTTCAGTCCCTTCGCGGATTCGCTGGCGGAGCAGCGAGAGGCGCCTGCCCAAGGGGATTTCATGATGCTGTTTCCAGAACACCGCGAATCGACCGACGGGTGAATAGACTTTGCCTTGGACGGTCGGATTGTGGGTGTCGAAGAGACCGAGGAAATCGACTTCATGGCCCATTTCCACGAGCTGGCAAGACATGGCGTGGGCGACGACGCCACCGAAGGAATAGCCGGCGAGACGGAATGGGCCGCGGGGTTGAAAGGCCAGGAGGAGGCGGACGTATGCGGCGGCGGTTGCTTCGATGCTGGCGACTTCCACCTCACTGCAGCGGCTGAGTTCGGGCGACTCGATGGCGTGCAGCGGGCAGCCGGTCGGCAAATTGGCGGCCAGTTCCCGGTAGAAAAGCACGCCGCCATCGCCACCGTGAATGCAGAAGAGCGGAGAGCCGTCACCGCCTTCGCGGAGTGTGACGAAGTGGCCTTTTGCCGAAATGGCCGGCTCGGAATTGATTTCAGGCTGCGGTGCGAGCAGCCCGGCGAGGCCGCGGAGGGTCGGGTGGTTGATCAGCGCGGCGAGCGGCAGTGTGCAGTCGAACTCGCGGTTCATGCGGGAGAACAAGCGCAGCGCCATGAGCGAGTGTCCGCCGAGCGCGAAGAAGTCGTCGTCGCGGCCGATTTCCGGGAGATCGAGCAGATCGCTCCACATCGCGGCGAGCCGTTGCTCGGTCTTGCCGACGGGCGCTTCGCGGATCGTGCAGGTGTTGGAGCCGGCCGGGCGCGATGGATCGGGCAATGCGGAGACGTCGATCTTGCCGTTCGCGGAGAGCGGCATTGCTTCGAGGATGGCGATGCCGTCGGGACGCATGTAAGCGGGCAGGTTTCCCGCCAGAAATGCGGTCAGCGCGGCGACTTCAGGCGGGTTTCCCTCGGCGGGGACGACCCATGCGACGATGCGTTTCGTCTCCGCGGAATCGCCGCGGACGGCGACCTTCGCCTGGCGGACCGACGGATGGCTCGCGAGATGGGTTTCGATTTCTCCCAGCTCGATGCGGAACCCGCGGATCTTCACCTGCGAATCGCCGCGGCCGAGAAACTCGATCGAGCCGTCCGGCAGCCAGCGGCAGAGATCGCCCGTGCGATAGAGTCGGCCCAGCTCCGGGTGGAGATGGAATTTGGCGGCTGTCAGCTCGTCGTGATTGAGGTAGCCGAGCGCGAGCCCGTCGCCGCCGGTGAACAACTCGCCGGGGACTCCGACGGGCACGGGGCGCAGGCGGGAGTCGAGTAAGTGGGCCGTGGTGTTGCCGATCGGTCTTCCGATAGGGATGGAAGGCCGGTCGAGATCCGCGGCGGTGATGGTGTGGCAGCAGGTGAAAGTGGTGTTTTCGGTGGGGCCGTAACCGTTGATGAGCGTGGTGCCGGGAAGCGCCTCGACAGCACGCCGGACATGCGCCGGGGAGAGAATGTCGCCGCCGGCGAGCAGGTAGTGGAGTCCTTTGAGATCGGCGAGATGCTCGTCCACCATCGTCTGGAACAGTCCGGCGGTTAGCCAGAGGCAGGTCACGCCTTGCTCGCGGATCGCGCGGGCGATGGCGGGCAGGGATGGCCCGCTTTCGCCGGTGAGGACGATGCGCCCGCCGTGCAACAGCGGCATCCAGATTTCCAAGGTGGCGGCGTCGAACGAGATCGGCGCGGATTGGAGAAACGAGTCGTCCGGTCCGAAGTCCATGAATCCGCCGCCGAGGGCGAGCCGGGAAATGGCGCGGTGCGGAACAAGGACGCCCTTGGGCGTGCCGGTCGAGCCGCTGGTGTAAAAGATGTGGGACGCCGCGTCCGCCGGGACCCGGACTTGCTGGATCGGCGGGGAATCGAGGGATTCCGGCAACGGAGTTAGCAAGATGGTGCTCCGGCATTCCGGCAGGCGCCCTGCCAGCGAAGGCGTGGTGAGAAGCACCGCCGCGGCGGAATCCTCGAGCATGAAGCGGAGCCGCGCGGCGGGGTATTCGGGGTCGAGCGGCAGGCAGGTGGCGCCGGCCAGCAGGATGGCGATTTGGGCGGCGATCATTTCCGGCACCGAGGGCGCGCAAAGAGCGACGCGGTCGCCGGGCTTCACTCCCGCGTCGATCAGGCGGCCGCGGAGTTCGAGCGCGGAGGCGGCGAGCAGTTGATAGGAAATGGCGCGCTGGTCGTGAGTCAGCGCGATCCGCTGCGGCTCGCGGGCGGCTTGTTCGAGGAACAATTCGCCGAGCGAGCGTTCCGATGGATAGGGAATCCTCGCGCCGGACCACTGGGAAATCGCTGATTTCTCCGGGACGGTCAGGATGGGTAATTCCGAGAGCGGGACATCCGGCGCGCCTGCCGCGGCGTCGAGGAACGTTTCAAAATGCCCCAACAGACGCTCGGCCGTTTCGCGATCGAACAGATCGCGGGCGAAGTCGCACGAGGCGCGCCAGCCATCAGCCCGCTCGACCATGAAGAAGTGCAGGTCGAAGATCGCTCCGGGCGAGCGCGAGGGAATCGCGGTGAGCCGCGTGCCGCCGAAAGAGACGGGCTTCACGAAATCCCGCTGGTGGGTGAAGTTGATTTGGAACAGCGGGTTGCGTCCTGAATCGCGCCGCGGCTGCATGGCTTTGACGAGTTTTTCGAAGGGAAGGTCCTGATGGGCGATGGCCTCGGTCACGTTGTCGCGCACGCGTTCCACCAACTCGCCGAATGACGGATCGCCGGATAGATCGGTGCGGAGGATGACGCTGTTAATAAACGTGCCGATGACCGGCTCCAACTCGGCGCGCGTCCGTCCGGCGACCGGCGAACCCACGGCGATGTCTTCGAGGCCGGTGTAACGGCTGGCGACGGCTTTGAAGGCGGCGAGGAAAACATGGAACATCGTCGCGCCTTTTTCACGCGAGATGCGGGCGACTTTTTCGCTGATCGACGGACGCAGGATGAGGGAGACGATGTCGCCGTCCCAGGATTTCACCGGAGGACGCGGGCGGTCTGTGGGAAGCTCCAGCTCGGTGTAACCTAGGAGCCGTTGCTTCCAATAATCGAGATGCGGCGCGAGCTCGGGGCTTTCGAGAAACTCGCGCTGCCAGATGGTGAAGTCCGCGTATTGGATCGCGAGCGGTTCGAGCCGAGGCGCGCGGTTTTCCAACGATGCGTTGTAAAACTCGGCCAGTTCGTCGGTCATGATCCCGATCGACCATCCGTCCGCGACGGAATGGTGGATGGTGATCTGGAGAATGTGGCGGCCCGGCGCGGTGAGGATGAGGCTGGCGCGGAACAGCGGGTCCTTTGAGAGATCGAAGGGCGTGCGGGCCTCGACCGAGCCGAGGCGGTTGAGTTCGGCGGCCAGTTCGTCCCCGGTGAGATGGGAAACATTCGTCAGCGGCAGAGGGAAAGTCGTCTCCGGCGCGATGACTTGGAGCAGCTTTCCGTCTTCCTCGACGAAGCGGGTGCGCAGTCCTTCATGCCGGTCTGCGAGGGAATCGAACGCGGATTTCAGGAGCCCCCGGTCCAGCTCGCCTTCCAGCTCGAAGCGCACCGGCACATTGAAAGCCGGATGGCTGGGAAAGAGTTTTTCCAGATAGAAAAACGCCTCCTGGGCGGGCGACGCGGGAAACGCCAGCGACTCCGTCTCGGCGACCGGAGAGTCCTGTAGCTGAGGGATTACGCTCATCGGTTCAAAGCTTACGGCGATAGGCGTCCCGGTTGACAGCTTGAATTGCAGCTGCGAGCGGCTTCTGAGCGGTGGCGGAGGATGCGGCGGCTAGAGCGGCGACATTGCGGAGGCGGAAAACCTGCGCGGGCGTGACAGCCAGCCCGGCGCGGGTGGCGCGGGTGGTGATTTGGAAAATCAGGATCGAGTCGCCGCCGAGTTCGAAGATGTCGTCCTCCACGCCGATATCGTCCTTGCCGAGCACCTGTTTCCAGATCTCCAGCAGTTTTCCTTCGGCCTCGTTGCGGGCACCGACGATCTGGCGCGGCGCGGTGATTGTTTCCACCTCGGACGGCGCGGGAAGCGCCTTGCGGTCCACCTTGCCATTGGGAGTCAGCGGGAAGCTGTCGAGCGCGACGAACACCGCGGGAATCATGTAGTCCGGCAGATGCGAGGCGAGGTGGCGGCGCAGCGCGGGTGCTAGATCGCCGGTCGCCGAAGCCGCCGCGTGCGGCGTGTTGGTGTAACTGGAAGCGGGCTGGGATGGCGTCCGTGTTTTCCAATCCGGCAAGGTTTCGTGGGTGGAAAAAACCACATCCAGGAGTCCTTCCGTGCCGTCACCTTGCCAACGGACGTGTGCTTTGAATCCGGCTTGCTCGGCGAGATTGAACAACTCCTCGGCGGTGACTGCATTGAGCGGCGCGGCGGGGATGGCTGGCAATGGCGCGTCCGCCGGTGCGGATTGGAGCGCACGGTGGAAGGCGATGGCGGGAGCCAGACGGGCGTCGGGAATGCCGGTGAGGTGGATGTTGGCTTTTGAACCGTCGAGCATCGCCTCAAGCTGCTCAAGGTTGAGATTTTTCCACTCCAGCGGCTCCGGAACTTCGAAAGCGCCGGGTGCCGGTTCCTTGTGGAGGATCGCATCGTAGTGATAGCGCGTGGTTTCGTTGGAAATTTTTCCACGGCGCAAAAGTGTCTCGGTATGGGTGACTCCCGGGATGCGAACTTTGATGGATTCAAACCACGCTGGATCGATGGAAAGCTCCGTTTCGTGCGCGACTCGGCGGACGACGCTGTCGCGGAGTTGTCCCGCGGTCATGCCGGCGGGGGCTCGTTCGTGAAGCGCTTCAGCATGGTGGGTGGCGAGGAGGGCGTTGCCCTGGAGGTCGCCGAGGAAAATGCGGCCGCCGGGTTTCAGGATTCGCGCCGCACCCTCGAGGACGCGGGAGAGATAGGCGGCGTCCGGGAAATACTGCGCGACGGAGTTGATGATGACGGTGTCGAAGGTTTCGTTAGGTATTCCGCTGAAGTCATCGGCGGGGCGGTGGAAGAGTTTCACCTGCGGCAGCGGGTGGTTTTTCTCAAGCGCTTCGATGGCGACTTTTGAAATGTCGGCGGCCCAGTAACATTCGGAGGTGGCGGCGAGGCGGGCCAGGATTTGCCCCGTGCCGCAGCCGATTTCGAAAATCCGGCGGGCGTCGTGGGTCTGGATGCGGTCGATGGTGGTGTCGATCCACTCGGTCACTTGGTCCTCGATGTTTTCCGCGCCCGCCCAGCCGGCGATGACGGAATCGAGGCGGTCGAGTTTCTCGCTGCCGGTCTGGTCGATGGCGGATTGATAGAGGAGATCCCACTGGTCCTGCCAGATGGCCGTGCCGTCGGAGCGGGTGGCATTTCGGAGATAGGCGACGAGGCGGCCGTCGTGGACACTGGCCACCGCCTGTTCGACGGCGGGGTGCTTTTCCAAGAGCGTTTCAATTTCTCCCAGCTCGATGCGGAAGCCGCGGACTTTCACCTGGTGGTCCATGCGACCGAGGCATTCCAAGGAGCCGTCGGCGGTCCAGCGGGCGAGGTCGCCGGTGCGGTAAAGCTTGCTGCCCGGGCGGAACGGCGAGTCGATGAAGCGGTCCGCCGTTAGCTCGCGGAGTTCGTGATAGCCCGAGGCCAGGCCGTCGCCGCCGATGAGGAGTTCGCCGGCGATGCCGACCGGCTGCGGCTGCATGGCCGGGTTGACGATGTAAACCTGCGTGTTGTCGATCGGGTGGCCGATGAGAACCGGGCCTTCGCCAGCGCCGAGCCGGGCGACCGTGGACCAGATCGTGGTCTCGGTGGGGCCGTAAACATTCCAGATTTGCCGGCAGAGTGGGTCGAGGCGGTTGACCAGGTCCCGCGGCACGGCCTCGCCGCCGATGAGGATTTTCAGGTCGGATTTTCCAGCCCAGCCGGACTCCAACAGAAGCCGCCAGGTGGCGGGGGTCGCTTGCAGCACGGTGATTCCGCGGCGGGTGAGGGCGTCGGCGAGGAGTTGGCCGTCGAGCGTGGTTTCCCGGGTGGCGATGACGGTCTCCGCGCCGGTGGTGAGCGGCAGGAAGATTTCCAAACCGGAGATGTCGAACGACAGCGTGGTGACGGATAGAAGGATGTCGTCCGGCGTCAGGCCGGGCTCGCGGCGCATCGAGTTGAGGAAATTCACCACCGCGCGGTGCGGGATGCGCACGCCCTTCGGCCGGCCGGTGGAGCCGGAGGTGAAGATGACATAGGCGGTGTCTTCCGGGTCGGGCTCGACCGGGCTGAAGGAGCCGGGCGTGCTGGAAGGCTCGTCCACTAGCAGGACCTTGGCAGCCGACGGCGGTAGTTCGCGATGGATCGAGGATTGCGAAACGATGACCGACATGTGGGCGTCCTCGACCATGAAGCCGAGGCGTTCCGCCGGGAACGCGGGGTCCATCGGCACGTAGGCTGCGCCGCATTTCAGGATGGCGAGCAGGCCGGTGGCGATGGCGCACGAGCGTTCCAAATGGATGCCGACGAGGTGGCCGCGCTTCACGCCTGCGGCTTGGAGCCGGGCGGCAAGGGCGTTGGAGCTCGATTCGAGTGCGGCGTAAGTTAGGACTTCATCGCCGCAGCGGACGGCGTTGCGGGTCGGCACTTCACCGACCTTGGCGGAAACGAGCGAGTGGAGCGTGGCGGCGCGCGGGTAGTCGCGGGCGGTGGCGTTCCATGTTTCGAGAGTCAGGATTCTTTCCTCCGCGCCGAGGATCGGCAATGCGTCGAGCGGGGTTTCGCCGTCGGCGATGACGCTTTCGATCAATTCCTCGAAGGCACCGAGCCAGCGGCGGATGGTGGCCTTGTCGTGGAGGTCGGTGTTATACTCGCACTCGACGACGAGCCGCTCGTCGGTTTGCACGAGATTGAAGAAGAGGTCGAAATTGACGAACTGCTTCGGGTTGGTCTCGGCGTCGATTTTCAAACCGTCGAGATGGATCTGATCGATGCCGGATTTGTCGATGTTGAACATCACGGAAACCAGCGGCAGGCGACTGGTGTCGCGCGGCAAAGTGAGCTTCTGCAACAGCGAGCCGAAGGTGTAATTCTGGTGGTCGTAAGCTTCGAGAACCTGCTCCTTCACCTCGACGGCGAACTCACGGAAGGCGCGTTCGCCGGCGGGCTGGAGGCGTAGCGGGAGGAAATTCAGGCAGTGGCCTATCAGCTCGTCGCGCCCGACGCGGGTTTGGCCGGCGGATGGCACGCCGATGACCAGATCTTCCTGGCCTGTGATCCGATGGAGCAGCGTGGCGAATGACGAGAGCAAGGTGGCGAAAAGCGTGCCGCCGAGTTTCGGCGACGCCTTTTTCAACCGGGCGTAGCGCTCGGGATCGAGGGTGATCGCCTCCATCGCTCCGGCATAGCTTTTCACCTGCGGGCGGGGACGATCGGTCGGGAGTTCCAGAACGGGCGCGCCGTTTGAAAATTTGTTCACCCAGAAATTCTCCGCCGCGGTGACTTCGGCGCTGTTAGCGGCGGATTCTTCCAGCCGGGCGTATTCGGCGAAGGACATCGCTGGCGGCAGTTTTGGCAGGTGCCCGGCCTTGCGGGCGTTGTAGGCGGTGGCCAGTTCGGCGAGGATCATGCCGAAGGACCAGCCGTCGCAGACGAGGTGGTGGGCGGTGAAAATGACCTCGTGCCGCTCGGCTGACAGGCTCACCAAATGAAGCCGGAAAAGCGGGCCGTTCGTGAGATCGAAGGGAATCGAGCTTTCCGCGTTCTTGATGAGCGAAAGCGGCAGCAAGGTCGATGGCGAGTGGAGGTCGATGCTGGAGAAATCGTGCTCCATGATTTCCACCGAGCGCGCGGACGGATGGAAATACTGGCGGTTGCCGTCTTCGGAAAAGGTGCTGCGCAGCGCGGGATGGCGGACGATGAGATCATTCAGCGCGGCTTTGAGGGCGGGCGTGTCGAGCGCGCCGTCGAGACGGATGATGTTGGATTCGTTGAACGAGCAGTTCGCGTCGTCGCCCATTTGGACGCCGTGGAAAATCTCGCGCTGCGCCTCGGTGGTCGGCGCGCTGTCGAAGCGCGGGAACGCCACGGGCGCCTCGCCGATTCCCTCGGGGGAAGCTGGTAGAAATCCGGCGGCCTGCATTTCCGCGACGGCATCGGTGAAGGCCTTGGTGACGTGGTCGAGGTCCTCGTCGGTGTGCGCGGTGGTGAAATACAATGGCCGGCCTTCCCAGACGTGGACGCCTTTTTCCCGCAGGAAATACCAGAGCAGGCTCGCGTATTTGAGATCCGGCGCGTGCTCGATGACCGCGTAGGCGCTGAAATGCGGCAGCCGGATCGGCACTCCGATCGTCTCGAAATGTTCGTTGAGCGTGCGGCAGAAACGGCTGACGCGTTCCTCCATGTCGATCTGCAGGCGCGGGCCTTCGCCCATCAGATGCTCGACGACGCGCCACGCCGCGGCGAGCGCCAGCGGGTGCCTAACGAAGGTTCCGGCGAAGAAGGTCACGCCGACTTCCGGGAAGCTGTCGTCGCCATAATTCCACGCACCGCCGTCGAGCGCGTCCATGTATTCCTTCTTGCCTGCGAGCACGCCGATGGGCATGCCGCCGCCGATGACTTTGCCATAAGTCGCCATGTCCGCCTCGACGCCGAAGTAGGCTTGCGCGCCGCCCGTAGCGCAGCGGAAACCGGTGACGACTTCATCGAAAATCAGCGCGGTGCCGGCCTTCTCGGTGATCGCGCGGACCTCGTGCATGAACTCGCGGGGTTGCAAGCCGGGGGCGCGGCTCTGCACCGGCTCGATCATCACGGCGGCGAGTTCGTGGGCGTGGGCCCGAAGAATTTCCAGCGAAGCGGGGTCTGCGTAATCGAGAACGAGCATGTTCGCCACCAGCGATTGCGGGATGCCCGGCGCGATCGGCTGGGCTTTGTAAATTCCGTCCACCCAAGCGCCGCGGACGAGGACTTCCTCGAACATCCCGTGATAGTCACCGGTGAAATAAGCGATGCGATTGCGGCCGGTGATGGTGCGGGCGAGGCGCATCGCGGCCATCACGGCTTCCGAGCCGGTGTTGCAGAAGGTGGCGCGCTCCATTCCGGTTAGCTCGCAGATCGCCTTCGCGAGTTTCCCGGCGATGGGCGACTGCGGGCCGATTTCCACCCCGGTGCGGAGTTGTTTCTCCACGGCGTCGATCAGCCAGTCCGGCGAGTGGCCGAAGAAATAAGTGCCGAAGCCCATTGTGATATCGACGTATTCGTTGCCGTCGATGTCCCAGAGCTTGGCGTTCTTGGTGCGCTGGGAAACGATCGGATAGACCATTTCCTTCCACAGCGATTTGAAGCCGGAAACCGCGCGGGGATCGGCGTAGTGCGGTCGGTGCTCGGCGGTGTAGGCTTTGGATGAAGGGGTTTTCGCGACGTAGCGGGCGACCAAACGGTCGAGCGAATTCTGTTGGAGATCGGTCAAGCCGCCTTTCTCGCCCTTGTCGATGGGCTTGTAGGGACCGAAGCGGGTGTTGGTGTTCGCGTTGCGGGCGAGGTTGTCTGGCCATTTCACCGGGCTCAGGCCGCTGGTTGGAGCTGCGGCAGGCGCGGGTTGTTGGCCGGCGAGCATGGCTTGCATGAGCTGGAGATTGCTCGCGATGAGTTGTTCTAGCGGTGTGCTGGTGGTGGGTGCGACGACAGGTGCCGCGACAGGCGTGGCGACCGTCGCGCTGGCGGGCATTTCCTGGGCGAGGTATTTGGCGAGGGAGGCGACGGATGAGAGGTCGCCTAGCATCTGGCGGAAGGTGACTTTGGTTCCGAAGCGGGATTGGATCGCCTGGCTGGCTTGGGTGAGGAAGAGCGAGTCGAAGCCGAGTTCGGTGAAACTTGCGCTGTCGTCATCAACGACAATGCCGGAGAGATCGAGGACGAGAGCGCGGAGTTTTGCGACGAGGTCGGGGAGGCGGTCGGTGGTCATGGGGGCGGGGGATGGTGGCGCGTCTTTGGCTGTTGGCGGGAAGCGACGGTCACAGACCGCCGCTACAGGTTCGGATGAGTTGTCGATCCAGTAGCTCTGGCGTTCGAAGGGGTAGGTGGGCAGGCGGAGGCGGGCGCGGTCCTGGTCTTTGAAAATGGCGGACCAATCGGGCGTCACGCCGTTTTTCCAGAGTTCTCCGGCGGCGGTCATCAGGTCTGCCAGATCGTCGGACGAGGTGGGAAGCGTGGAAATAACCGGGGTGTTTCCGCGGCCGGGATGCTGGCGGGCGAAGGGCGCGAGAGCTTGGCCGGGGCCGACTTCGAGCATGACGAGGTCCTTTTCCGCGAAGGCGGTGGCGAGGGCTTCGGTGAACCGGACGGTGTGGCGGAGCTGGCGCGCCCAGTAGCCGGGATCTGCCAGAGTGGCGGCGTCGATGGCGTTGCCGGTGCAGGTGGAAATCCACGGGATGTTAGGCGTGCTGGCCGGGATTTTCGCGGCTTCTGCGGTGAAGATGGCGACGATCGGCTCCATCATCGCGGAGTGGAACGCGTGGGAGGTCTTGAGCAAACGGCAGCCGATTTCCTTGGATTCGAGATCCATTTGAAATGCAGCGATGGCTTCGTGCGAGCCGGAAACGGTGCAGAGCTGCGGGCTGTTGACCGCGGCGAGGTCGACGCCGTCTGTCAGCGTGAGCGTGTCGGCTCCGGCGCGGATGGCGAGCATGCCGCCGCTCGGGAGGTCCTGCATCAGGCGGGCGCGGGTCGCGAGGAGTTGTAGCGCGTCTTTCAGTTCGAAGGTTCCGGCGAGCACGGCGGCGACGTATTCGCCGATGCTGTGGCCGATGAGCAGCGACGGCTGGATGCCCCATGACATCCAGAGTTTCGCCAGCGCGTATTCCGCGACGAAGATGCACGGCTGTGTCAGCGCGGTGCGGTTGATGTCAAGCGCGGCGGTTTCGCGCCCGGCTTCAGTTGGATAGAGCGTGGAGCGGACGTCGTGATTGAGCAGCGGGAGGAGAAGCGTGGCGCATTCATCGACGGCGGCGCGGAAGGCGGGTTCGGAGTCGTAGATCTCGCGGCCCATGTCGGTGTATTGCGCGCCTTGGCCGGGGAAGATGAAGGCGACTCGCGGCGCGGTCGCCGGAGCGAGCGTGGCTTTTCCCTCGGTGCGCAGCTTGGCGATGGCGTCCGCGGCATCCGCGGCGACGATGATCCGGCGTTGTGGGAAGGACCGGCGGCCGGTGGCGAGGGTGTGGGAGACGTCTGCCAGATCCGGGTTTTCGCTGGCGAGGTGGTCGGCGAGACGCAGCGCCATCGCGTCGAGCGCGGTGGCGGTTTTCGCGGAGAGCGTGAGCAGCTGTTGTTTGCGGCCCGAAGTTGTTGGAAGCGGGAGCGGTGCTTCCTCCATCACGACGTGGGCGTTGGTGCCGCCGACTCCGAAAGCGCTGACGCCGGCCAGACGCGGAGTTTCGCCGCGTTTCCAATCGCGGTCCGCGCTGACGGGTGAGAACGGGCTGTTGGGGAAATCGATGCGCGGGTTCGGCGACTTGAAATGAAGCAGCGCGGGGATTTTCTCGTGGCGGAATTGCTGGATGGTTTTGATCAATCCCGTCACCCCGGCGGCGCAGTCGAGATGGCCGATGTGGGTCTTGCCGGTGCCGAGGGCGCAGAAGGAATTTTCCTCCGCACCCCCTTCGCGGAAGGCCTTGGTGAGCGCGGCGACCTCGATGGGATCGCCGAGCGGGGTGCCGGTGCCGTGGGCTTAGATGTAGGAAATTTCCGACGGACTGACACCGGCGGAGGCTTGGGCGAGGGCGATGACATCGGCCTGGGCTTTGAGTCCGGGCGCGGCGAAACCGATCTTGTCGGAGCCGTCGTTGTTGACGGCCCAGCCTTTGATCACGGCGAGGATCGGGTCGCGGTCGGCGATGGCTTCGCTGAGTCGTTTCAGCAGGACAACGCCGCAGCCGTGGCCGAAAACCGTTCCGGCGGCATCCGCGTCGAAGGCGCGGCAGGTGCCGTCCGGCGAGACCATGCCTTCTTCCTGGAAAAGGTAATCCCGCTGTTGGGGAAAACTGATGGAGACGCCGCCGGTGAGCGCCATGTCGCACTGGTAGGTGAGCAGCGCGGTGGCGGCCTGGCAGATCGCGACGAGCGAGGTGGAGCACGCCGACTGGATCGTCATGCTCGGGCCGCGGAGGTTGAGCTTGTAGGAGACGCGGACCGGCAGGAAGTCCTTGTCGTTGCCGAGCATCGTCTGGTATTCGGAGACTTGATAGTTCTTCGCCAGCTCGCGGCCTTTGCCGAGATTGTGGAGCAGGTAGGTGTTCAGGCTGAGGCCCGCGTAAACGCCGATCATGCCGGGGTAGGCGGCGGGATCGTAGCCGGCGCTTTCGAGCGCTTCCCACGAGCATTCGAGGAAAACCCGGTGCTGCGGGTCCATCAGCTCGGCTTCCTTCGGGTAAATCCCGAAGAACGTGGCGTCGAACTTGTCCGGATTCTCGAACATGCTGCGCGCGCCGACGTATTTGCTGCCGTCGGCTTCGGTGCGTCCGGGGAAGCGGGTGATGCCGTCCTTGCCGGCCATGAGATTCTGCCAGAACTCATCGGGGTTTTGCGCGCTGGGGAATCGGCCTGCCATGCCGATGACGGCGACGGCTTCGGGTGCTTGGATGTCTTCGTTCATCGGTTAGTGGGGCGGCGGAATCTGGAGAAGCCGGCCTGAGCCTGGCGGGCGCGGTCTTGGACAGTGGCGGGGGCAGCGGTCTCGGTTTTTGGTGAGAGAAACTCCGAGATCGAGCGGACGCTGGGGAGGGCGAACAGCTCGGTGATCGCGAAATTCCTGCCGGTCATTTCCATCAGGCGGACATGGATGATCGCGACGTGGATGGAATTTCCGCCGAGATCAAAGAAGTTCGCGGTGGCGTCGTTGACCGGGCGATCGAGGATTTCCGACCAAAGCGCGAGGATTCGCGACTCCATCGACACGCCGGGAGTGGTCTTCGGGGCGACCGGTGCCGCGGCTCCCGCGAGGGCGCGGCGGTCCACTTTGCCATTGGGCGTGAGCGGGAAATTCTCAACGAAACGGAACTCGCCGGGGACCATGTAGGCCGGCAGGCGGTCGGATAAGTGTGCGCGCAGTGCTGCGACGTCCGGGGTGCCTTGGACGTGGGCGATCAGGCGGTTTTGGCAGGCGATCACGACGGCCTCGCTAACGGCTTCGTGCAGGTTCAAGGCGATTTCGATTTCGCCGAGCTCGATCCGGAAGCCGTTCACCTTCACCTGTTGGTCGGCGCGGCCGCGGAATTCGAGAATCCCCGACGGATGGCGCTTGGCGAGGTCGCCGGTGCGGTAAATGGAATGCGTGAAGGCTTCGGCGGTGCGGTCCGGATCATTCAGATAGCCGCCACCCACGCCGACGCCGGAGATGCAGAGCTCGCCGATTTCGCCGTCTGGTAGAATCCGGAGCGATTCGTC
Source organism: Luteolibacter sp. (assembly GCF_058122085.1). Classification (NCBI taxonomy): domain Bacteria; kingdom Pseudomonadati; phylum Verrucomicrobiota; class Verrucomicrobiia; order Verrucomicrobiales; family Verrucomicrobiaceae; genus Luteolibacter; species Luteolibacter sp. The sequence continues at coordinate 17,053 of NZ_JBIKBQ010000065.1, forward strand.
GCGGATGGAAACCTGGACGAGGGGAATCTCGCGGCCGAGCGGGACGAAGGGGAAATCATCGAGATTTCCGCGGTGAAGACGGTGGAAGGCGCAGATGTCGGTGCACTCGGTGGGGCCATAGGAATTGACCACTTCTGCCCGGCAGTTCGGATGCTCCAGCCAGGCGCGGAGGCGGTTGACGGAGATCGGTTCGCCGCCGAGGACCGCGAAGCGGAGCGACGAGAGCGCCGCGTAGCCGTCGGCGGCCGCCGCGTCGACGAGCGGATAGAAGGCGCTCGGCGTGCAGTTCAGGAGCGTGACGCCGTGGTCGCGGATCAGCGCGGTGATGCGCGAGATGTCGTAAGTCTGGCAGTCGTCGAGAATCAAGGTGCCGCCGGTGATCAGCGGGGCGAAGAAATTCTTCTGTGTGAGGTCGAAGCTTGGCGAGCTGATGACCAGCGTCCGGTCGCCCGGACCGAGGGTGAGTTCGATGGAATACCAGTGGAGCAGGTTGGCGAATCCCTGGTGATAGACGGACGCCGCCTTCGGCTGGCCGGTGGAGCCCGAGGTGAAAATCGCGTAGATCAGGTCGTCCTTTTCGAACGATTGGGCGGGTTCGTCCGCGGAGGCTTCGTCGACGCTGGCGTCGTCCATGCAGATCGCCTGGACGTTGGGGAATTCCCCGGCGAGCTCCTTGTTGGTGACGACGTATTCGAGGTTGGCGGAGGAAATCATTTGTTCGATCCGGGCGGCGGGGTAGCCGGGATCGAGCGGGACGTAAGCCGCGCCGGATTTCAGGATTCCGAGCAGGGCGGCGGGAAGATCCAGAGAACGATGCAGTCCGAGGCCGACGAATTTTCCGCGGCCGATGCCGCGGGATCGGAGGAGGTTGGCGATTTGATTCGAGCGCGCGCTGAGCTCGCCGTAGGACATCGAGCCGGTCCCGCTGATCACGGCGGTCTGCGCGGGACGGTGCTGTGCCTGTCGTTCGAACTTGTCCGTCCAGCGGTTAAGTGAGGCGGAAGGGCGCGACAATTCGGGAGTCAGGAGCTGTTGCATGGGGGGATTTGTGAAAATAGAGCCGTACCCTAATGCAAGTGTTGGAGATTTGGCAAGCAAACGGGGGAGAATCTTAATCAGGCAAAGTCGAATACCTGCGGATAAGAGGAAATCGGACGCTCAAATTCCTAACATAGATCTGTGGCCTTTGAATTACGCGATCGCGTATAGCTTGGATATTTGAAAAGTCTTGTCAGCGGCGATGGGAAGAGCGATGACTTGCGCGTTGCCTCCCCCCGCAATGAATTTCAAAGAACCATGTTCCCCCCGGATGGTTGTTTTGATGACGGCCTGTATTTCCGCCGTCGTCTGGCTCCCAGTCCGTGCGCAAGAATTCTCGCCGGTCGTTAATGACCGGGTCGAGTCGGGCGCTGATGATATTCCCGTGATTCCGCAAAGCGAGGAGCGCCGTGGCGGGCTGGAACTCGGCGCGGTGATTTCCGCGGCCTACAGCAGTAATATCTACCTGAGCAGTTCGGATCCCACCTCGGACCTCGTCGTCCGGATCGGGCCGACGGTGGCTTACACACAAGGGGATTCCAAGGAAGGCGAGGGGGGATTCATCCAAGTCGCGTATCGTCCGACGGGCGTGATTTATGCCGACAACCATTCGGATAGTCGGGTTGATCAATCGCTGGCGGTTGCGGCGGGATGGCGCGGAAAGGCGTCGAAATTAACCTACACGGGCAGTGCCAAAATGCTCGGCGACGCGACGCCGGACACGGGCAGCCAGACCGACCGGCTCGAACTCGCAAACGAAATCCGCGGCGCGTGGATGCCTCGCGAGAAGCTCGCCGCCGAGTTGGCGGTGGGTGGCTGGCAGACGACTTATGATCGTTCGGATTTGGTGGATTCAGGCCGGATCTTCGGGGAAGTCGCCGTGCGTTACGCGTATTCGCCGAAGACCGAGATCGGCACGGCCTATCGTGCGGGTCGACTGGAAATCGACGGGTCGGACTCGCAAACGATCCAGCAAGTGACCGGCAGCATCGATTGGAAACCGCGGGAGAAGATCCATGTGAAGCTCGAAGCCGGGGCCAGCTTCCGGAATTCCGGAGAGGACACGAATGTCACTCCCGTGTTGAACGGGCGGATTGATTGGACGCCCAGCGAGGGGACGGAGGTCTTTCTGACAGCCTATCAAAGGGAGGAGGTCTCGGCGCTCAACGACGGGCAAATTTACGAGGTGAGAGGAATCACGGCCGGATTCGTCCGGCGGCTGGGTGGGGATTGGACGGCGCGGCTGGAAGCCGGGTATGAATCCGCCTCCTACGAGTCGGTAAAAGGCACGGGCGCGGCTTCCCGGAAGGATCGGATTTGGTTCGTCCGTCCGGCATTGGAATACCGCTACTCCGACGAGTTTGATGTCTCGCTATTTTTCAAGGCATCTGATGACAATTCAACGGATGACGACTTCAGTTACGACGAAGCCGTGACCGGAGTCGAACTCAACTATCAATTCTAAGCACGCCATTTACCGATGAACTCGAAATTTACAGCGGTTTTCGCGGTCCTCCTCGGACTCTTCGCGCCGATCTTGGCGTCGGCTCAGGGCGTGCGCTCGTCGGGCGTGATCGGTCGGATGGACAATGTGGAAATCCGGGTCTTTCGCGAAGACGAGCTGACCACCCGCGGCCAGCTTTCCGGCGATGGCACGATTTCCATGCCGCTGATCGGAGCGGTCCGCATCGAGGGGCTCACCACCGATCAAGCGGCCGCGGCGATCACCCGCAAGCTGGCGGACGGCTATCTGGTGAAGCCCGAAGTGAGCGTCTCGATCGAGGCGCGCATCCGCAAGACGATCACCGTTTTGGGCCAGGCGCAGCGCCCCGGAGTTTTCGAGCTGCCCGCGCACCGGCAATTGACACTGGTGGAGGCCGTCGGCATGGCCGGCGGCGTGACGCGGATCGCCAACGGCAAGAAAATCAGCCTCAAGCGCCGTGGCGGTGGCGGGGTTGAAATCGTTAATCTATCGGACATCACCACGGGCAAGGGGACTGACATTCCCTTGCGCGACGGCGACGTCATCACCATCCCGGAAAGCCTGTTCTGAAGCACTCCAATTCATTTTCGATGTCGCTCTCAAATTCAAAGAATTCCGATCTCTCCACAAGAGCTTCGCAGTTGTCCGTTCCGGTTGGTGCGGACCCCACTCATTTCCTGGCCAAGGTGGAGCTTGGGCGCCTGATGCACATTCTGCTATACCGCAGTTGGGTCGTGTTGTTGTTGGGCATTGCGGGGGCCGTCGCGTTGTATGCGTTTGCCGCTCGTCTACCTAAGATTTACCGTGCTTCGGGATCGGTCTATGTGAGCAGCCAGGCACCGTTGGTTCTGGATATCCGGGCGGTTGCTCCGGAGGAAACCCGCGACCTTGAGCAAATGCGTTCGGTGGAGCAGGGGATGAGCGCCTCGAGCTTGCTGATGCGCATGATCGACGTGAATCACCTCGACGCTGACCCCGCCTTCGCGCCGCAGGGCAGCAGCCCGCAGGCGTTGTTGGGAATCATTTCGCAACGGGTGAAAATCGAGCTGCGCCGGGGCACCCGGATCATCGACATCCATGTGGATGACACCGACCCCGCACGCGCCAAGCGCCTGGTGGAGTCCTTGGTGGAGGAGTATCAGAAATCGACAAATGACCGTCAGAAAGCGGTCACCCAGCAAGCCAGCGAAGGACTCGCCCGTGAGGAGGGAAGCCTGCGCGAACAAATGGAAGCGTCGGCCCGCAGACTTCAGGAATTTCGCGAAGCCCATCCGGTTCCGGGACTGGAGGGAACCGGCAGCGGCATTCCTGTGAGAGATGCGCTCGCGACCTTGAGCGCTCAACTCACCGAAGCCACCTCCGCCCGCCTCCGTGTGGAGTCTGAATTCGAAGCGTTCGCGAAATTTGATCCGTCGAATCCGGAGGCGCTTGCGGGCCTGGCAATCTCCGAGCGCGGAACCGAAGTCCTCAATCAGTTGAAGGCGATCCAACAGAAGGAAGCGGACTTTGGCCGGGTGAAAGAGCGCTACCTGTTCAAGCATCCGGTCTATAAGGGGGTTTCTAACGAGATCGCCCTCATGAAAACCAATCTAGTGGATACCGTCCGCTCCGCCGGCCAGGCACTGGAGCAACGGTATCGCGTCGCCCAGGAAAACGAACTCAAGCTCTCCGTGGAAGTCGGCCAAGCCCGCGACAGAGCCGTCGATATCGAGGGGATTCGCGAGCAGTTCCGCGGCATGAGCCGGGACGCCGAGGCAGACCGCAAGCTGCATGATTCCGTCGCGGTGAGACTGCGCGAGACAAGTCTGGCGGCGTCAGTCCCGCCCTCGGTCCTGCGCTGGGAAGATACTCCGCTGGTGCCGGAAATCTCCCGCAGCCCGCGCAAGATCGTTTTCGCCGCGGTGGGCGCATTCGTTGGTTTTCTGGGCGGCCTGGTGCTTTTGGTGGCGCTTGAGCTCGGAGACCGCAGGGTGCGCGATCCCGCCGCCGCCGCCCGTGCCACCAGCGCGCCGCTGTTGGCGAAATTGCCGGAGATCGCGCATTCGGGCGACGGCATGGTGCTTCTATCCGATCCGTCGTCCGCCGGGGCCGAGGCTTTCCGCCGCTTGCGGGCGATCCTCGCCCCGCCGCCGGGCGGCAATGCGCGGACGGTGCTTTTCGCCAGCGCGAGGGCGGGGGAGGGCAAGTCGTTCTGCGCGCTCAACTACGCCAGCTCGCTTGCCATGCAGGGCCACCGCACCTTGCTGCTTGACGCGGATCTGCGTCGTCCCGGGCTGAGCCGCCTGCACCTCGCCGAGGCCGCGCCGGACTCCGGTCTCGGCGGCTATCTGGCCGGAAAAATCGACCCTGCGGACGCCTGCTTCACCACGGTCCTGCCGAATCTCTACATGCTCTCGTCCGGGCCGATGCGCGCGGACGCCGGCGAGCTCCTCGCTGGCACGCGTTTCCCCGCCCTGCTTGAAGACGCCTACCGCTGGTTTGACCGCGTGGTCATTGATTCGCCATCCGTTTTCTCGGTGAGCGACACGCTGGCGATCACCCGTTACGCGGACCGCACTTGCCTGGTCGTCCGCGACGGCGGCAGTGACCGCCGCGAGCTCAAACGCGCGGCCGACCTCATCCGCTCGGCGGGCGGGACCTTGGTCGGCTTCATCTGGAACGAGTTTCCCGCAAGCGCGCCAGGCTCCTCGTCGTCCGGCCCCGGCGTCCAGGTGAATCGCCCTGTTCTCTCAAGCACCAAGCCCGCTGGCGTGGTTTCTGCTCCCCCTTCCGATACCTGTGAAATTGTTCCTACTTTTGCGTAGCCAATCTTCTCGTTTTATCTTACCGCTCAGTGTCGCGTAAAATTTTATTTGTCGGTTAGTGAATTTTAAAATTGTACGATTTTGAGGATGTGTACAATTAGACAGGTGCCCGCCAAATTACACCGAATCAAGTTATCGAAATCCGAACGCCATGAACTCGAAGCCCTCCGCGATCAAAAGAGCGGCAAGGCCTCCGGCATCATGCGTGCGGTCGCATTGTTGCT
>NZ_JBIKBQ010000066.1:0-22277 GCF_058122085.1 Luteolibacter sp.
CTCAGATCATGCCTTCCACGAGTTTTTCCAGCTTCACGATGTCCGCCGAGAAGGCGCGGATGCCGTGGGCGGTTTTCTCGGTGGCCATGGCGTCTTCGTTGAGCATGAAACGGAAGTCGCTCTCGTCGAGGCTGAGCTTTTTGAAATCGCTGGCGGCGGCTTCCGCAGCGGTGAGGCGGGCGGTGATCGGCTCGTCGGAGGCTTGCAGCTCGGCGAGCAGGCCGGGGCTGATGGTGAGCAGGTCGCAGCCGGCGAGCGCGAGGATTTCCCCCTTGTTGCGGAACGAGGCGCCCATGACTTCGGTCTTATAACCGAATTTCTTGTAGTAGTTGTAAATGGCGCGGACGGAAATGACTCCGGGATCCTCGTCGCCTTGGAAATCCTTGCCGGTGGCGGCCTTGTGCCAGTCGAGGATGCGGCCGACGAATGGCGAGATGAGCTGCACGCCGGCTTCGGCGCAGGCGACGGCCTGGGCGAAGGAGAACAGCAGCGTGAGATTGCAGTGAATGCCTTCCTTTTCAAGCGACTCCGCGGCCTTGATGCCTTCCCAGGTGGAGGCGATCTTAATCAGGATGCGGTCGCGCGAATGGCCTTCCTTCTCGTAAGCGGCGATGAGTTGGTGCGCCTTGCCGATGGTCGCGGCGGTGTCGAAAGAGAGGCGGGCATCGACCTCGGTCGAGACGCGGCCGGGGACGATCTTGAGAATTTCCAAGCCGAACAAAATCAGGATGCGGTCGAGAATCGCCTCGGTCAGCGCCGGACCGGTGACGCCGGTGGCTTTCACCTCGCTGACGGCCTGCTCGACGAGGTGGCGGTATTCCGGCTTGGCCGCGGCCTGGAGAATGAGCGACGGATTGGTTGTCGCGTCCTGCGGCTTGTAGGTTGTCATCGACTCGAAGTCCCCGGTATCGGCGACGACGGTCGTAAACTGCTTCAATTGATCGAGTTGGTTCATGCTCATGCGGGTCTCGGCTTAGCCACGCGTCCCCGGATTGGGAAGATGAAATGCGCGCGCCCGGCGCATCCCGGCATGAATTTCACTTCAACCGGTGATGAAAGTGCTTGAAGGCAAACGCGCCTGCCACGGCACCGAGCGCGTCGGCCAGCCAGTCGTAAGGATCGTTCCCGCTGCGGCCCGGCGTGAAGGTCTGATGATACTCGTCGAGTCCGCCGATCAGTGCGATGGCGAGGATCGTGGTCGGTAGAATCGCCTTCCAATCCGGCTGGTCCGGTCGCAGCCGGAAAAGCCAGGCGCTCAACAATCCGCCGCCGAAGAAGAAATAACCGAAGTGCGTGACCTTGTCGAAATGATCGACTGGCGATTGAAATCCGCCCGGATTCGGGAACGAGGAAAGCGTCCATAAAATGGCGAACCAGAGCAGGAACGCGCCAAGCCAGAATTTCGGATTTCGAGGAAGCCGCGCCATCCTCAGAGCTTGCGCATCTCGTCCTCAAGCCGCTCCGCCAGCCACTGCTTCATCATCGACTGATAGTTGAGGAAGCGGCCGCGGGCGATGCGCTTGATGCGCGAAAGCATCCGCGGATCGAATCGCAGGGTGATGGTGGTGGATTCGCGCGAGTCAGCCTCGCGGACGGAGGTGGCCATCAGCCGACCGTCCAGCTCGTGGGTTTCCCAGTAACGGGCTTCGGCTGCCTCGTCGGCAAACTCGGGGATTTCAGTCCAGCGGGTGACGGCTTGCATGGGATAAAAAGGAATCAGCGGAATTCCGCGTATTTGCGATCGTAGAATTTCTGTTCGGCTTCCGACATCTCGCGGGCCGCAAAGACGCGGGCGGATTTGCCGTCCGTGCTGAACGATAGAAACAGATACCGGTCCGCCACTGTGCGACCGAGCGCGTAGTAGCGGGTAGCGCCGTCGGAGCGCTCGTTGTCTGGCAGGAAACGCACGGCAAAAGGATCCTCGAAAGCTTCTTCAAGCTCACGCGGTTTGATGTTTCGAAGGTCGAATTGAACGTCGATAAGGTCGAGTTCCATGACGGGAGTCTGCGGATGAGTCGGGAAAGCGCAACAAAGACTTTGCCAAAGTCAGAGCGTGTGGCCCATCCGAGTGCGCTTGGTTTCGAGGTATTTCTCGTTGTGCGGATTTGACGGCAAACTGATGGGAAGCTGCTCGACGATTTCCAGCCCGTAGCCTTCGAGGCCGATGACTTTTTTCGGGTTGTTGGTCAGCAGACGCATCTTGCGCACACCGAGATCGTAGAGGATTTGTGCGCCCATGCCGTAGTCGCGGAGGTCCGAGCCGTAGCCGAGTTTTTCATTCGCTTCGATGGTGTCTAGCCCTTCTTCCTGGAGCTTGTAGGCGTGGATTTTCGCCGGCAGGCCGATCCCCCGCCCCTCCTGGCGGAGGTAGAGCAGCACGCCGCCTTCCTTGGAAATATGCTCCAGCGCGGCCGCCAGCTGGCCGCCGCAATCGCAGCGCTGGGACTGGAAAACATCGCCGGTCAGGCACTCCGAGTGGACCCGCACGAGTGTCGGTTTCTCCGGATCGATGACACCCCGGCTCATGGCGAGGTGGTGGCTGGCATCGGTGGAAATCCGGTAGAGATGGCAGTCGAACTCGCCGAAATCCGTCGGCATCTTCACCGTCTGCTCGCGGACCACGAGTTTCTCGGAGCGCCTGCGGTATTCGATGAGCTGGGCGATGGTGCAGGCCTTGAGGCCGTGGCGTTTCTGATAGTCGCCGAGCTGGCCGACGCGGGCCATCGTGCCGTCGTCGTTCATGATCTCGCAAATGACCGCCGCCTTCGGAAGTCCGGCGAGCCCGGCGAGATCGAGCGCCGCCTCGGTGTGTCCGGTGCGGCGGAGCACCCCGTCCACCACGGCTTGCAGCGGGAAGACGTGGCCGGGGCGGACGAAGGCATCCGGCCCCGCATTCGGGTCGGCCAGCAGCTGGATGGTCAGCGCGCGGTCGGCCGCGGAAATCCCGGTGGTGATGCCCTCGGCCGCATCGACGCTCACGGTGAACGCGGTTTTATGGCCCTCCCGGTTGCGGCGGGTCATTTGCGGCAGTTCCAGCTCTTCCGCCCGCTCGGCGGTGACCGGCGCGCAGATCAATCCCCGCGCGTGAATGGCCATGAAATTGACCATTTCCGGCGTGCACAGCGATGCGGCTCCGACCAGGTCCGCTTCATTTTCGCGGGACGGATCATCGGCGACGATCACCAGGCGGCCGGCGGCGATTTCCGCGATGATTTCAGGAATGGGGCTGAACGTGAGAGACGGGTCTGACATGATGGATTGGAAAAAAAACGGCGGCTAGTTGAGTGACGGATCATCCGGAGCCTCGGCGAGGATGCGGTGGAGTGGGGAAAGATGGCGCAGCAGCTCGGACCACAAATTGCGGTCGTGCTCGTGGCCCAGCAGGTCCGGTTGCGGGCGGGTGGCGATCCACGAACTGCGGCGGAGTTCGTTCTCCAGCTGCCCGGCGGACCAGCCCGAGTAGCCGATGAAGGCCCGCACGATCCGCCCCGGCCGGTGGGCATGGCTCACGGCCTGCGCGGCGGAAATCCGCAGCGCCCAGCGCAGGCCGAGTTTCTTGCTCCACCAGAACGAGGAGAACGTCAGCTGGTCCGGCGCGACCGGCCCGCCCGCGTGCACCGCGAGCTGCCGCAGCGGCGCGAAATCCTCGCCTTGCAGCAAGTCGCCGACGATTCTCCCCGTCGGGTGATTCAGGATCAGGCCGAAAGCGCCCTCATCCGATTTGTGCTCCGCCAGCAGGATCACCGAGCGATGAAAAGTGCAGTTCCGCAACGACGGATCCGCCAAAAGCAGCTGCCCTTGGAGCTGGATCGGGTGATTGGGATTGAACGGATCGTCGGCCACGGGCGGATCCTAATGCCAGCACCGGCGTTCGCCAACCGCGGATTGCGGAAGATTTTTACTCCGGGTCTGCGGTTTGGTGATAGCAATCCGGCCCTGCCGACGTATTTTTCAATCCGGCCCTGCCGACGTATTTTTCAATCCGGCCCTGCCGACGTATTTTTTAATCGTATGATGTTCCGCCCACACCGCCTTTGCCCAATCTTTATGCTCGCTTCCCTCGCGGGAGCGGCTGAGCGCGTGGAGTTCAACCGCGACATCCGGCCCATCCTCACCAAGCATTGCACCGCCTGCCATGGCGGAGTGAAGGAGGCGGGGGGGATTTCATTCATCTATCGGGAAAAGGCGCTGCTCAAAGGAAAGTCCGGGGAGCACCCCATCGTCCCCGGCAAGCCCGCAGAGTCCGAGATGCTGCGCCGTATCCGCAGCAGCGACCCGGACGAAGTCATGCCGCAGCCGAAGCACGGGCCGCCGTTAGCCGCCGCCGAAATCGCCCTCATTGAACGCTGGGTTTCCGAGGGCGCGGACTGGCAGGACCACTGGGCGTTCGTCCCGCCCAAGCAAACGCCGGTGGCGAAAGTTTCCGATGAAAAATGGCCGGCCGCGCCGCTCGACCGTTTCATCCTGCAACGCCTCGACCGGGAAAACCTCAAGCCGTCTCCCGAAGCCAGCCCTGCCGAATGGCTGCGCCGGGTGAGCTTCGATCTCACCGGCCTGCCGCCGGCCGAGGAAGATTTGGCGCGCTTGGGAAATGACCGGGCCGCAGCGGTGGATCGCTTGTTAGCATCCCCGCGCTTTGGCGAGCGCTGGGCGGCGGTGTGGCTCGACCTCGCCCGCTACTCGGACACCTACGGATTTGAAAAAGACCCGCACCGCGACGTCTGGCCCTTCCGCGACTGGGTGATCCGCGCGTTCAACGCGGACATGCCGTATGACCAGTTCACCATCGAGCAACTCGCCGGCGACCTGCTGCCTAACGCCACTCCCGACCAGCGCCTGGCGACTGCGTTCCACCGCAACACCCAGACCAACACCGAGGGCGGCACCGATGACGAGGAGTTCCGCGTGGCCGCCGTGATCGACCGCGTCAGCACCACCTGGACCACCTGGCAGGCGACGACCTTCGGCTGCGTGCAATGCCACTCGCATCCTTACGACCCCATCGGGCACGACGAGTTTTACAAGTTCACCGCCTTCTTCAACAGCACCGCGGATTTCGACCAGGACGACGATTTCCCGCGCATGAAAGTGCCGACGGATCCCGCCAAGTCCGCCGAGGCCTCGGCTTTGGAAATCGACATCCAAATCCTCCGCGAGCAGCTCAACCGGGCCGGCCACGACCTGGCGGAATCCACCGCCGACTGGAAACCCGTCACGCCCGACACCCTCGCTCCAAGCCATGGAAAACTGGCGATTTCTGACGACGGCACGATCCGCAGCGAAGGCACCTTGCCGAAAGGAAATATCCACAAGGTGTCCGGTCCGGCACCGGCGTTCAGCGCCTTGCGCCTGAAAATCCTGCCGGAAAAAGACGACCCGAAAAAATGGCCCGAGCGCGGCTCTCTGGTCACGAAGTTCGAGGTGAACCTGATCGATCCAGCCGGAGCGGTCACGCCCGTCGCGATGAAGGAGGTTTTTGTCGATCATCTGGGCGATCCCGTCGAGCCCGAACCCGGCGGCAATGTCGGCGGTTTCCCGAAACTCGAAGGCCCGCGCTGGTTCGTCTTCGTCCCCGGCAAAGTGGTGAATCCCGGTCCCGGCGCGCGACTGGAAATCTCGATGACCCAGAATGGCGCAACCACGGGCTCTCAAGCCACCCCGGTCCGGCGCTTTGCCGTGGATGTTTCCAACAGCCCTGAATGGACGACGCTGGTGGACGACCCGCAGCGCGCCGCCATCTGGAAATCCCGCGACGAGATCGCCAGGCAATACAAAGCCATCGAGGGCAAGATGGTTCCTGTCATGCTCGAGCGCCCCGCCCGCGAGACCCGCGTCTTCGCCCGCGGCAACCGCTTGTCCAAGGAAGACGTGGTGACGACCGGCGTGCCGGAATTGCTGGCTAACAACACCACGAAGGACGGCATGAGCCGCCTCGACATGGCGCGCTGGATCGCCAGCCCGCAAAACCCGCTGACCGCCCGCGTGATGGTGAACCGGCTGTGGGGCGAGCTTTTCGGCACCGGCATCGTGCAGACCGCGGAGGACTTCGGCACTTCCGGCACGCCGCCGAGCCATCCGGAACTGTTGGATCATCTTGCACTTCGCTTTCAAGGCGATTTCAAATGGTCGGTGAAATCCATGCTCCGTGAAATCGTGCTGTCCTCGACCTACCGCCAGACCCACCGCGCGTCGAAAGAACTCGTGGAGAACGACCCCGCCAACCGCCTGCTGGCCCGCGGCCCTCGCAACCGGCTTGCCGCCGAGATGGTGCGCGACCAGGCGCTCGCCATCGCCGGATTGCTCTCGCCGAAAATGCACGGTCCGCCCGTCTATCCGCCGCAACCCGACGGAGTGTGGAACTCGGTTTACAGCGGCGCGACTTGGAAGGAATCGACCGGCGAGGACCGCTACCGCCGGGGGCTTTACACCTACTCCAAGCGAACCAGCGGATTTCCGGGATTTCTCACTTTCGACGCGCCGAGCCGCGACCTGTGCAGCGCCCGCCGGCTGGTGAGCAACACGCCGTTGCAGGCGCTGGTCACCCTCAACGATCCCGCCCACATCGAGGCCGCCCAGGGATTCGCCAAACGCATGACCGCGCACTCGGCGGACCTTCCGGGCCAGCTCGCGTTCGGCATCCTGCTCGCCACCCAGCAAGTCGCCTCGCCCGCGATGCTCGACGAACTCGCCGCCCTCCACGTCGACTGCGTTTCCGACTATCAGAAAGATCCCGCCGGATCCGCCAAGCTCGCGGAAACACCGGATGCCGCCGCACTCGTGCTCGTGGCCAACACGATTCTCAACCTGGACTCCGCTCTCACCCGATGAACCCCGAACAATTCGCCCGGCTCCAGCACTCGCAACTGGAACATCTGACCCGCCGCCACTTCCTCGCGAAATGCAGCACCGGCCTCGGCGCGATGTGGCTCGCAAGCGCGACCGGCCGCGCGTGGGGCGCGTCAGGCGCCTTGCAAAAAGACCCGGCCAATCCGCTCGCACCCGCGATGCCGCACTTCGCCGCCAAGGCGAAGCGCGTCATCTATCTGCACATGGCCGGCGCGCCCTCGCAGCACGAGCTCTTCGATTACAAGCCCGAGCTGCTCAAGCTCAACGGCAAGGAATGCCCCAAGGAATTCCTCGAAGGCAAGCAGTTCGCCTTCATCCAGGGCGTGCCGAAAATGCTCGGCCCGCAGTTCGAATTCAAGCAGCACGGCCAGTCCGGCGCATGGGTTTCCGACCGCATGCCGCACTTTTCCTCGGTGGTCGATGACGTGTGCTTCATCAAGTCGATGCACACCGACCAGTTCAACCACGGCCCCGCGCAACTGCTCGTCCACACCGGCTCCCAGAATCTAGGCGCGCCGTCCATCGGCTCGTGGGCAACTTACGGACTCGGCTCGGAAAACCAGAATCTGCCCGGATTCATCGTCCTCACCTCCGGCGGTAAAAATCCCGACGCCGGCAAATCCGTCTGGGGCGCGGGCTACCTGCCGTCCGTCTATCAGGGCGTGCAATGCCGATCCCAGGGCGAGCCGGTGCTCTATCTGGACGACCCCGCCGGCATCTCGCGCGGCCTCCGCCGCCGCTCGCTCGACACACTCGACCGACTCAACCAGAAAATCGCCGAGGACGTCGGCGATCCCGAGACCGTCACCCGCATCGCCCAATACGAGATGGCCTACCGGATTCAGACGCACGCCACCGACGCCTTCGACCTGAAGCAGGAAAACGCGGCCACCCACGAGCTTTACGGCACCGAGCCCGGCAAGGAATCCTTCGCCAACAACTGCTTGTTAGCCCGCCGCCTCGCCGAGCGCGGCGTTCGTTACATCCAGCTCTTCCACTGGGGTTGGGACTCGCACGGCGCCAGCGCGAGCGAGGCGCTCAACAGCGGCTTCACCGAGCGCTGCAAGGAGGTGGACCAACCGATGACCGCGCTGCTGAAGGATCTCAAACAGCGCGGCCTGTTGGAAGACACCCTCGTCGTCTGGGGCGGCGAGTTCGGCCGCACGCCGATGCAGGAAAACCGCGGCGGAAATTCAATGGCCTTCGTCGGCCGCGACCACAACCCTGGCGCCTTCACCATCTGGATGGCCGGCGGCGGGGTGAAGCCGGGCGTTTCCTATGGCGAGACCGATCCCATCGGCTACGAGGCCATGACCGACAAGGTCTCCGTCCACGACCTCCACGCGACCATGATGCACCTCATGGGCTTTGATCACGAGAAGCTGACGTTTCCCTCACAGGGCGTCCCCCAACGCCTGACGAACATCACCAAGCCGGGGAGCAAGGTCGTCAAAGGCATCCTCGCGTGAGCCACGCCACCGGCGCGCGGCCTCAACATGACGAGTGGATATCGATGTTAGTCAGGCGTTGGATGCGCCAAAGGAGTGGCCGAGCCGGTTGGCGCGACATCTTTCGCGATTTCCATGGTTAGTATAGCAGGACTCTTGCGTTTTGCAACGGTCCGCCCCGAGCTGGGCTTCGGGCATGCTGCCGTCGGCGCGCCTTGCGACGAAACGTCAGCAGCGTCTCAGAGCCGCATCGGGCAATCTCATCCGCTCATCAAGTCGGTTTTTCGGTTGCGCGCTGATTTTGCGGATCAGCGGGAGACGTGCATCAGGATGATTTTGTTTCTCGGGATCCAATCATCATGGTAGCCGTCGCGGAGCACGAGCCATTCGTCATCGATTCGGATGAGGACGCCTTCGGCGACGTCCGGGGCGACGAAGCCGGTGACTTTGTTGTAGGTCCCGGCGACCACGGGCTTCGAGGCGGCGAGGGGATCCACGGTCACGACGCAGCGCAGACCGAGAGGGTAGTCAACGGCGGGAGCACCCGGGATCGGGGCTTGCGGTTGGGCTCGCGCTCCGGCCAGGACGTCCGGGTTCCAGGCGGCGTAGATGAACAGGGGAATCGTGCAAGCGAGCAGAATCATCGTTTGTGGTTTCATCGGTTTTCCGGTTGGGGGTTGGGGGTTGGGGGTTGGGGGTTGGGGCGCCGGGGGACGTCTGGCAGGGAAATCATCCCGACAATGGGCAAACATAGCACAAGGGGACGCCAAATGCGCTGTCGTTTTGCGGCATCGCGCGATCTTTGAGGGGCTGCTTTCCCACACTGGACAAATCCTGCCGCCTCTGGCATCCATCCGCCCCCATGTTGTCTGAGTTAGCGAAAGCCTATGAACCCCAAGCGGTGGAAGCCAAGTGGTACGCCGCCTGGATCGCCGGAAAATGTTTTGAAGCCGATCCTTCGTCCGCGAAGGACGGGTATTCGATCGTCATTCCGCCGCCGAATGTCACCGGCATCCTGCACCTCGGCCACGTCCTGAACAACGCGCTGCAGGACATCCTCGCCCGCCGCGCGCGGCAGAATGGCAAGGAAGTGTTGTGGCTGCCCGGCACCGACCACGCCGGCATCGCCACGCAGGCGCGGGTCGAGCGCGAGGTGCGCGAGACGGAAGGCGTGAGCCGCCGCGATCTGGGACGCGACGAGTTCCTCAAGCGCGTTTGGGATTTCAAAAACAAGCACGGCGACATCATCATCAACCAGCTCAAGCGCCTCGGCTGCTCGTGCGACTGGGGCCGCGAGCGGTTCACGATGGACGCGCCTTACACCGAGTGGGTGAGCCACGTGTTCGTGGAGCTTTTCAAAAAGGGCCTGATCTATCGGGGCAAGCGGATCGTCAACTGGTGCCCGGTTTCGCTCACCGCTCTATCCGACGAGGAGGTGATCATGACGCCGCAGCGCTCGAAGCTGTATTTCATGAAATACGAGCTCACCGACGCACCCGGCGAGTTCCTGGAAATTTCCACCACCCGCCCGGAAACGTTGATGGGCGACGTGGCGGTGGCGGTGAATCCGAAGGACCCGCGTTTTTCGAAATACATCGGGCGCAAGGTGTTCCGGCCGTTTCCGCATGCGGAGATTCCGATCATCGCGGACGACCATGTGGACATCGAGTTCGGCACCGGCGCGTTGAAGATCACTCCGGCGCACGACAAGGCGGACTTTGAAATCGGCATCCGCCACAATCTGGAAATCATCGACGTTCTAACGCCGGACGCGCACATCAACTGCCCGGAAGTCCCTGAGCTCCACGGCCTCGACCGCATCGTTGCGCGCAAGCGGGCGGCGGCGAAGCTGGAGGAAATGGGCCTGCTGCTCAAGGTGGAGGAATACGAGAACAACGTCGGTTTCTCCGAGCGCGGGCACGTGCCGATCGAGCCGCGCATTTCGATGCAGTGGTTCCTGAAATATCCCTGCGTGAAGAAAGCCGCCGACGCGGTGGCGAACGGCGACATCAAGTTCCGGCCCGAGCGCTGGGCGAAGACTTACGCGCACTGGATGGAAAACCTTCAGGACTGGTGCATCAGCCGCCAGCTCTGGTGGGGGCATCAGATCCCGGTGTGGTATCGCACGGAAAAGCTCGAAACACTCAAAAACGCCGAGTCGCTCGATACGTCCCACATGTCCTATGGGGACCTATACGTCGGAACAACGCCACCCGCCGACGCCGAGAAATGGACCCGCGACGAGGACGTGATGGACACGTGGTTCTCCTCGTGGCTGTGGCCGTTCGCGACGATGGCGAATGTCGGCGAGGAAGCTCCGACGCTCAAGAAATTCTATCCGACGGACGACCTCGTCACCGGCCCCGACATCATCTTCTTCTGGGTCGCCCGGATGATCATGGCGGGCTACGAGTTCACCGGCGAGCTGCCGTTCAAGAATGTTTATTTCACTTCCATCATCCGCGACCTCAAGGGGCGGAAGATGTCGAAGTCGTTAGGTAACTCGCCGGACCCGGTCGAGCTGATGGAGAAATACGGCGCGGACGGATTGCGCTTCGGGCTGATGCGGATCGCGCCGGTCGGCAGCGATTTGCGCTTCGACGAGGTTTCCATCGAGGAAGGCCGGAATTTCGCCAACAAGCTCTACAACGCCTGCCGCCTGCGCCAGATGGGCGGCGAGCCCTATCAGGCGCTCGAAAACATGGACGGGCTGAATCCGTTCCACCTCAACGCGATGGCCAAGCTCGACGAGTTGGCCGCGGATCTTGAGCGGCTTTACGCCGACTATCGCTTCGGCGAGATCGGCCACCGACTTTACGAATTCCTGTGGAACGACTTCTGCGACAAGTTCCTCGAAGCGCTCAAGCTCGACCTCCGCGACACCGCACCGCCGGAAGTGAAGGCGCGGACGCTGGGTGTGTTCGACGTGATCATGGGCCGCTATTTGCAGTTGCTGAGTCCCTACATGCCGCACGTCACGGAAGAGCTTTCCGAGCGGATGGGCTACGTGGCTCCGGGGGAATTTCTGATGCAAAAGGTTTTGCCCGCAGCGCCGTTGCTTGCGGAAATCCCGGCGGAAACGGTCGCCGCCGCACAGGCGCTGGCGGCGGAGATTTACGAGTCGGCCGGCCGGATGCGGAACCTCAAGGCGGAATACAAGATGGGTTCGCGCAAGGACATCAAGTTCGTGATCAAGGCCGCGCCGGAGTGGCTGGCCGGGCAGACGAAGACGCTCGCGCTGCTGGTCGGGGCGGAGGAAATCACGCTGGATTCAGCCTATGACGCGCCGAAAGGCACGCCGGCGGCGGTCACGGGAGTGGGCGAAGTTTACATGCCGCTTGAAGGTCTGATCGACGTCGAAGCCGAGCGCGCACGCCTGACCAAGGAGATTTCCAACATCGAGATCGAAGTGAAAAAGTGCGAAGGGAAGCTGGGGAATGCCAGCTTCGTGGACCGCGCGCCGCCGGAAGTCGTTGTGCAAGAGAAGGCCCGGCTTGAAGACTGGAAGGCGAAACTGGTGCTGCTCGGCGAGATGCTCGCCGCGCTGGCATGACCGCTTGCCAAGAGGAGTTCATTGAATAGAGTCGCAGGGTGACAATGAACGCATGACGAATCTCAGCAGCATTCCTGACATCAGCGAGGCTTCGCGCGAGCTCCTCGAAGCGGCGGGTTTTCCCGATGCGGAGGCACTCGCCAAGGCCGGGGTGGATGAGTTGGCCAGCGAGCTTGAGCGCGCCAACAGGATTCTCCAGCTCGCCGGGAAAACTCCGGACCGGGGCAGCGTCGAGGCGTGGATCGCCGCCGCCCGCGATCTCACCGGATTGGTCGAAGACGGGGCGGTGGAACTGGCGATGCCAATCAATCACGAGATTTTGCCGAGAGTGGCGGCGATGCTTGAAAACGCGCCGTTTGCGATCCCGCTGTCGGCGCGCTTGCTGGTGGACCGGGAATTGGCCGTGTCGGACATCCCGCCGGCGATTTTGCTCAACCGCTATTCCGGCGACTTGGAGGTGAAAGTCGAGGAGCGCATTCCCGCGCCGAAACATGGCCGCGCGATCACTACATCGAACAACCTGCGGATTGCCGACACCTCGGCGACGCGCAAGGAAATCGACACCTCCCGGATCAAGACTTTCGACGCGATGGGGGCCCCGCAGGCCCGGCCGTTTGCCCCGATCGCGGTGAATGGAGATGACCGGATCGCCCTGATTCGCGCGCCGCGGGTGGAAACCAACCGCGGCCGTGACCCGCAATCCCGCCGCTATATCCGCGGGGTGCTGCACAGTCATCCGGTCTCGATCGGGTTTGGCGCGTTGGTGACGATTGTCATATCGGTGATGCTGCCACTCGGAATCATTTCGGCGCTGCTGCTGCTGCTTTCCGTCGAAATGCCCGAGCGATTCGATTGGGTTCCGAGGTGGGTTCTGGCGTTTCCGCTGAGCCTGCCGGTGTTCGGCATTGCCTATCTGATCTGGGGGCTTCAAGGGAAATGCCGGATTTGTAACCAGAAGATGTTTGTCCCGAAGATTTGCCTGAAAAACTCCAAGGCGCACCACATTCGTGGCCTCGGCCATGTGATCCCGGTCTCGATCCACATCCTGTTGTTCAAATGGTTCCGCTGCCCATATTGCGGGACTCCGGTGAGGTTGAAAAAATGAGGCGCTTATTTCCGTGGACCTTGGTTTTCGCCGTCGCACTGAGTTCGTGCGCCAAGCTGGGTTTGGGAGGCAAGCTTGCGGAAAAGGAGCCGACGGGTCCGTTCGGACCGACGGGCATTCCGCCGCAGCTCCGCTCGAAAAACTCCGATCCCGGCACTCCGGTGGTCGCCGGAGGAAATAAGCCTTTGGCGCTGAACATCACCCCGGAAGAGGACATCGTTTACACGAATCCCGACGACCCGGACGCCGCTATCCCCGAGCTGTCGACCCTGCTCTCCTCCGCCAAACGCGGGCCGTGGGAGGACAGTGAAACCATCGCCAAACTGCGCTCGGTGCGTGAGGGCAAGCCGCTGCTCATTTGGTTCACGGATTCCACCAGCAGCCCGATGTGCAAGGCGATGACCCAGGAATTGTTCTCCACCAACGACTTCGGGAACTGGGCCAGCGAAAAACTCGTCCGCCTGCGGGTGGACGCGAATGTGAAGATTTCCGATCCCAATCTCGATCTCGGTTCCTCGGAAGACCGGCGGGTGACGGTGAAGAATTACAACGCCGCGTTGAAGAAGCGTTATAAAGTCATGGGGTATCCCTCGCTGATTTTGCTCAGCCCGAGCGGGGAAGTCATCGGTCGTTACCGTGGTTACAAGCGCGGCGAGGCGGATTTCCTTTGGGGCCAGATCAAGCACGCCGAAGCGGTTTCCGCCGAGTCTTACAAGGGGTGGCGCGCCGGTCTGGAGAAAAAGGGCTATCGCGAGTGGGAAGATCGAAAAGGCCGGAAGATTTTCGCCAGACTCACTTCCTATTCCAAAGGCACGCTGACCTTCATCGAGCCCGACGGCACCCGCTCGCGGACCCAGGAGGAAACCCTCTCGGACAAGGATCGCGCGTGGATCGCCGAACAGAAGAAGATGAGGAATCTTCAGTAGAAAAGCTCGATTTTTTACGCCTCGCTCTCGTCATCCGGCATCGGCAGCCCTTCGAGGCCGGCACGGTAGGACTTTTCGTCGAACGGCTTGCGGGTTCTGAGGATGGCGTCCATTTCCCCGCCGAGGCAGAGGGCGATCTGGGTTTTGGCCTCGGTTTCCGCGAGGCCGAGCTTGGTGAGTCGGGCGAGGGTTTTTGCGACGTAGGGGGTTTGCGGAGAGACGAGTTGCTGCTCGACGGCGGCAATCAGGTCGGGGAGGAGGTCGTCGTTCATGATCAGGGTAGGGCGATGAAGTAATCAGGCAACAAAGAGAACGAAGGGAAGCGCAAAAACCATGGGATGGCAAATTTTGACGAACCGGGCGCGTTTCATGGACCGTCCACACGCCTGCCATGCGGACGGTCAGGTGTGGGTAAGTTTCCGGTCGTGCCAGATTTCGAGGAGCAGCAGGGTGAGGGTGACCGAGAGCGGGCCGAGAATGATCCCGGACGAGCCGAAGACGATCAGGCCGCCGACGAGGGAAATGAAGGTGAGAAGGGTGTGTTGATGGAGTCGGTTTCCCACCAGGATCGGGTAGATCAGATTGTCGATGCCCGCCACCACGATGCCGCCCCACGCGGTGAGGAGCAGGGCTTTTCCCCACATCCCCTGCGATGCCAGCCAGATGGCGGCGGGAATCCAGATGACGAAGGCGCCGAGGACCGGAATGACCGCCAGCAGGGCCATGATGAGTCCCCACAACAAGGGCGCGGGCAGGTCGAGAATCCAGAACATGAGGCCGCCAAGAGTGCCTTGAATGGTGGCGACCACCAGCGTGCCGTAAACCGTGGCATGGATGGTGGCGGTGACCCGGCCGAACACACGGTCCATTTCCGCAGGTGAGAGCGGGGCCATCGATCGCAGCGAGTCCAGCGCGAGGTGGCGGTCGCGGAGGAAATAGAAGAGCAGATAGAAAGTGAGCAGCAGGCCGGTCAGTTGCATCACCGAGCCGCGCACGAACGAGGTCGCGGTGTTGGTCAACCAGGTGGCGAGGCGGCCGACGGTTTCGGGCAAGTCGATCTGTCGTTCGATCCAGCGGTCGAGCGGGGCAAGGTGCGGGTAGTTGCCGAGGGACTGGGCCAAAGTGCCTGCGGCGGCGTGGGTTTGGATGAGTTCGGCGCCTTTTGAAATTTCCGTGATCAGGCGGTTCGCCACGAAAATCGCCGGCACGACGACGATCACCGCGATGACGGCGAGTGAAATGGCAGTCACCAGATTGCGGCGTTTCCACTTCGATTCCAGCCTGCGCTGCAAGGGGCTGAGGATGACGGCCAGCGCGAGTGCCCACGAAATGGCGGGCAGGAACGGCAGGGCCAGCTGGTAGCAAAGATAGAGCCCGATGAGCACCAAGGCTGTGAGAACGAGACCGTTCGCCGGGGCGGACGGTTCGCGGGGACGCGCTGGCGGGATCTCCTCCGGCGCTTGGGGTGCGGAGCGGTTCATTGGGAATTCCGGCGCTGGCGGGAGCGGTTACTCGCGGGCGGCGGGCACGATGAGAGTCGGGACGCTGGCCTTGCGGACCATGCCTTCCGCGACGCTGCCGAGCAGCAGCGACGCGATCACTCCGTGGCCGTGCGAACCCACCACCACGAAGTCCGCGCCGCTTTGCTTGACGTGATCGAGCAATATCTGCAGCGGGCTGCCCTCCAGCATTTTGGAGGTCGCGTCAGGCACTTGCGCGCGGACCGTGGTGAGGAGCTCGTCCAGCTTGGCCGAGGCCCGGCGCTTCGCTTCTTCGTGGAATTCGATCATCGCCGGAAATTCACCCGGCGTGAATCCGTAAGCGGCGTAGCCGGGTTCCGGCTCGACGACGTGGAGCAACTGCAAGTCCGCGCCGAAGGATTTCGCCAGGTCCATGGCGATTTGGGTCACTCCGGGCGTGGCGTTTGAGAAATCGACTGCGACGATTATGGTTTTCATGGCATTTCGTCTATAACACCTGCGGCGGTTTATTGTAAAGATCGATCCTTCCCCCGCATGGAAATCGCGCTGCCGGGCGCGGACCGGTCATCCGGCGTGAACCACCCGCGTCGCCTTGCCGGCGAGGGCGGCGTTGACCATGATTAACTCGCCGATGTTTTCCAGCGTCAGCAAGCCGACGATCCGGCCGCCGCCCATGACCGGCAGCGTGGCCCATTCGTTTTTCCCCATGGATTCCAGCGTGGGCGTCAGGACGTCCGTGTCATTGACCGGGCTGCAGTCGCGCCACATGACATCGCCGACGGCGGCCCCGCGGTTGCCGTCCATCAGGGCCTTGACCAGGTCGTTGCGGCGCAGGACGCCGAGCACCTGACCGCTTTCAAGAACCGGAAAATCCTGTTGGGAGCCGGCGAGAAGCTCCTCCACGGCCGTGCCGAGCGAGTCATGCGCGGACAGTGTCCGGAATCGCGTCATCATCGCATCCCGCACCTGCAGGCCTTCCAACGCCGACTCCGCCTCCACTTGCGCCGCCTCGCCCTGCGCTCCCAGATAGACGAAAATCGCGATGAATATCAAAAACGGGTTGTGGAAAAACCCGACGACGCCCAGCAGGATCGCCATTATTTGGCCGATGTTCGCCGCGATGGCGGTCGC
This sequence comes from Luteolibacter sp., assembly GCF_058122085.1. NCBI lineage: Bacteria > Pseudomonadati > Verrucomicrobiota > Verrucomicrobiia > Verrucomicrobiales > Verrucomicrobiaceae > Luteolibacter > Luteolibacter sp. The sequence goes on from NZ_JBIKBQ010000066.1 coordinate 16,491, forward strand.
GCGGCGGCGTCCCATCCGGCTGGCCAGCAAGGCGCGCAGGATTCGTCCGCCGTCCATCGGGAAAGCCGGCAGCAGGTTGAAGGTGCCGATGAACAGGTTCACCCACATCAGTTGCGCCAGAAATCCGTCTTTCATTCCATGGACTTCCATCAGTTCGTGAGTCCGGCCCTGGAGCAGCAGGATTCCGAAAAGCATCGCCGCGATGACCGCGTTCACCGCCGGCCCGGCGATGGCCACCCAGAATTCCTGCATCGGTTTTTCCGGAATGCGTTCCAAGCGGGCGACGCCGCCGATGGGCAGCAGGGTGATGTCCCGCGTCATCACACCATAGCGTTTGGCCGTGAGCGCGTGGCCGAACTCATGCATCACCACGCAGCCGAACAGCGCCAGAATGAAGCCCACTCCCTCCAACGCCTGACGGGCAGTCTCGCCCGCGCCGAGATGGGCCAGGAAAATCCAGCCGATCAGCAGGACGAAGGTCCAGTGCAAATACACGCCGATACCGGCGACGCTGCCGAGTTTCAGGGACCATTTCATAGGAAACGAACCTAATCCCATCCGCGCGCCATCTCAAGATCATTTCGGCGCCCTGTTCCGCGCCGATTGCTTTTTCCGACTCCATACTTTGCACAGTGTGGATCTTCCTGATCCGAGAGTGTTTATTGCGATTGTGAATGCCACATCTCACTCCTCCATGGGGACGCTCGACGCTAACGAAGCCGTCGCCGCCGTCGCCTATCGCCTGAACGAGTTTTTCGCCATCTACCCAATCACGCCGTCCTCCGCGATGGCCGAGTTCGCGGATGAATGGTCGGCGGCCGGTAGGAAAAACCTGTGGGGCGCGGTTCCCAGTGTGGTGGAAATGCAGTCGGAAGGCGGCGCGGCGGGCGCGTTGCACGGTGCCTTGCAGGCCGGTTCGCTGAGTGCTTCGTTCACCGCTTCGCAAGGGCTGCTGTTGATGATTCCCAACATGTATAAAATCGCCGGCGAGCTGATTCCCTTCTGCCTGCACGTCACCGCACGCGCGCTGGCGACGCACGCGCTGAGCATTTTCGGCGACCACTCGGACGTCATGTCCTGCCGCCAGACTGGCTTCGCCATGCTCTGCGGCGGGTCGGTGCAGGAAGCGCAGGACACCGCGGTGATTTCCCAAATGGTGACGCTCCGCTCGCGGGTGCCGTTCCTGCACTTTTTCGACGGCTTCCGGACTTCCCACGAGGTTTCGAAAATCTCGCTGATGAGTGACGACGACCTCCGCGCCTTGATCGACGAGGGCAGCATCGCCGCCAACCGCGACCGCGCGCTCACGCCGGACCATCCGGTGATCCGCGGCACCGCCCAAAATCCGGACGCGTTCTTCCAAGCCCGCGAGGCGGGAAATCCCTACTACATCGAGCTTCCGCGCCTCGTGAAAGAAGCGATGGCCGACTTCGCCGCGCGAACCGGCCGTGCCTACAAGCCGTTCGACTACGAAGGCGACCCGGAAGCGGATCGCGTCATCGTCATCATGGGCTCCGGCGGCGAGGCGGTCGCGGAAACCGTCGGCTGGCTCAATGCTAACGGCCAGAAAACCGGTGTCGTCAAAGTCCGTCTCTACCGGCCGTTCTCCGTCGAGGACTTCGCCGCCGTGCTGCCGAAGTCGGTGAAATCCATCGCCGTGCTCGACCGCACCAAGGAACCCGGCGCGCTCGGCGAACCGCTCTATCTGGACGTCTCCGCCGCCCTCCGCCTGGCCGACAGCGCGGGCTGGCTGAAGGACACGCACGCCATCCGCCTGATCGGCGGCCGCTACGGACTCGGCTCCAAGGAATTCACGCCCGCCATGATCAAGGCGGTGTTTGACGAGCTCTTGAAACCCTCGCCAAAGCCCGTTTTCACCGTCGGCATCAACGACGACGTCACCGGACTCTCGCTCGACTACGACCCTGAATTCGAAGTCGTGCCACCCGGCATGAAGCAGGCGGTCTTCTTCGGCCTCGGCTCGGACGGAACCGTCGGCGCGAACAAAAACAGCATCAAGATCATCGGCGAGGGCACCGACAACTACGCGCAAGGCTACTTCGTCTATGACTCGAAGAAGGCCGGCGCGATGACCGTCTCGCACCTGCGCTTCGGCCCCGCGCCGATCCGCTCGACCTATCTGATCCGCCAGGCCGAGTTCGTCGCCTGCCACCGCTTCGACCTGCTCCACCAGATCAACGTGCTCGACTACGTCAAACCCGGCGGCATTTTCCTGCTCAACTCGCCCGGAAATTCCGACGACGCGTGGAAAAACCTCCCGCGCGAGATCCAGGAGCAAATCATCCTGAAGAACCTCTCGTTCTACGCCATCGACGCCAGCACCGTCGCCCGCGACTGCGGCATGCCCGGTCGCATCAACACGATCATGCAGACGTGTTATTTCGCCATTTCCGGCGTCTTGCCGAAGGACGAGGCGATCGCCGCCATCAAATACGCCATTCAGAAGACCTACGGCAAACGCGGCGAGGCCGTGGTCCAGCGCAACTACGAGGCGGTGGACAGCACGCTCGCCAACCTGATCCAGGTGAGCTATCCGGACGCGCCGACTTCGATCCACCGCCTGAATCCGATCGTGCCGGAAAACGCCCCGGACTTCGTCAAGCGCGTCACCGCGCTGATGCTCGGCGGCAAGGGCGACCTGCTGCCCGTTAGCGCCTTCCCGGTCGATGGCGTCTGGCCGACCGGCACCACCCAGTGGGAAAAACGCAACATCGCCGAGGAAATCCCGGTCTGGGAGACCGACATCTGCATCCAGTGCAACAAGTGCGCCATCGTCTGCCCGCACGCCGCGATCCGGCCGAAGGTTTTCACCCCCGACCGCCTAACCAACGCGCCCGCCACTTTCAAGTCCACCGAGTTCAAGGTGCGCGAATATCCCGGCATGCTCTACTCGCTGCAAGTCGCGCCCGAGGACTGCACCGGCTGTCAGCTCTGCGTGCAAGTCTGCCCCGCCAAGGACAGGAGCAACCCGAGCCGCAAGGCCATCAATATGGTGCCGCAACTCCCGCTGCGCGAAACCGAGCGCGAGAACTTCGCCTTCTTCCTCGACCTGCCAGATCCCGACCGCGAGATGCTGCGCGATGACGTGAAAACCACGCAGTTCATGAAGCCGCTGTTCGAGTTCTCCGGTGCCTGCGCCGGCTGCGGCGAGACTCCCTATCTGAAACTGCTCACCCAGCTTTTCGGCGACCGCCTGCTCATCGCCAACGCCACCGGTTGCTCGTCGATCTACGGCGGAAACCTGCCCACAACGCCCTACACCAAGAACGCCTGCGGCCGCGGCCCGGCTTGGGCGAACTCGCTCTTCGAGGACAACGCGGAATTCGGCCTCGGCTTCCGCGCCAGCCTCGACCAATCAAAGGCTTTCGCGGAAGTCCTGCTTCACGGCCTGGCGGGCGTGTTAGGCGATGATCTGGTTTCCTCGATCACTGCGGCCGATCAATCGACCGAAGCGGGAATCGAGCAACAACGCGAGCGAGTCACCGCCCTGCGCCAGGCGCTTAGCGGCCAATCCAGCCGCGAAGCCCGCACGCTCCATCAGATCGCCGACTACCTCGTGGACAAGAGCGTCTGGATCGTCGGCGGCGACGGCTGGGCCTACGACATCGGCTTCGGCGGCCTCGACCACGTCATCGCCACTGGCAGAAACGTCAACATCCTCGTGCTCGACACCGAGGTTTACTCGAACACCGGCGGCCAGCAGTCCAAGTCCACGCCGCTCGGCGCGGTCGCGAAATTCAGCATGGCCGGCAAGGCGCTGCCGAAAAAGGACCTCGGCCTCATCGCCACCACCTACGGTTCGGTTTACGTCGCCCGCATCGCGCTCGGCGCGAAGGACGCGCACGCAGTCACCGTTTTCCGCGAGGCGGAGAGTTATCCCGGACCCTCGCTGATCATCGCCTACAGCCACTGCGTCGCGCACGGCTACAGCATGTCGCAGGGCCTCGACCAACAGAAGCGCGCCGTCGCCTGCGGTTACTGGCCGCTGTTCCGCTTCGATCCGCGCCGCGCCGAGAGGGGAGAAAACCCGATGAAACTCGACTCCGCGCCGCCGAAGAGTTCGCTCGCCGACTTCACCCGCAACGAGTCGCGCTTCCAGATGCTCGAACGCATCAACCCGGAACGCTCCGCCATGCTCCAGGAAATGGCGGCCGCCTCCGTCAAGGAACGCTTCGCCCTCTATCAACAAATGGCGGCCTCCAAGCAGCCCGAAACCACCACTCCTAACGCCTGATCGACATGGACCTCTCCACCACCTACCTCGGCCTGCCCTTGAAAAACCCGGTGATGCCCGGAGCCTCGCCGCTCGTTGACAAGCTCGACAACGTGCGCCGCCTCGAAGACGCCGGGGCCGCCGCCATCGTCATGCACTCGCTTTTTGAGGAGCAGATCACCAACGACCAGATCGCGGAATTCGCCCACACCGAGCACCCGGCGGAATCGTTCTCCGAGGCCGTCTCCTATTTCCCGAAAATGGAGGACTACTGCCTTGGCCCGGACAGCTATCTGAACCAGATCACCCGCATCAAACAGTCGGTGGACATCCCGGTCATCGGCTCGCTCAACGGCGTGAGCATGGGCGGCTGGATCGACTACGCCCACCTGATCGAACAAGCCGGCGCGGACGCGCTCGAGATCAACGTTTATTACATCGCCACCGACACCGATGAACCCGGAGTCGCGGTGGAAAAGCGCACGCTCGACATCCTCACCGCGGTCAAGAATTCCGTCACCATCCCGGTCGCGGTGAAGCTCTCGCCGTTCTTCTCTTCGCCGGGACATTTCGCCAAACAGCTCGAGGCGCTCGGCGCATCCGGCGTGGTTCTGTTCAATCGGTTCTATCAACCGGACATCGACATCGAGGAGCTTGAAGCCACCCACCGCCTGGATCTTTCGAACTCCACCGAACTCCGCCTGCGCCTGCGCTGGGCGGCGATCCTCCACGGCCATTTGAAAGCCGACATCGCCCTCAGCGGCGGCGTGCACACGATGGAAGACATCATCAAGGCCATCATGTGCGGGGCGAGCGTCGTGCAGGTCGTTTCCTGCCTTCTCAAATACGGCCCGTCCCACATCGGCCAACTCATCACCGGTCTGAGCCGCTGGCTGGAGGAGCATGATTACAAATCCGTCGAGGAAATGCGCGGCAGCATGAGCCACCTCCATTGCCCAGATCCATCCGTCTTCGAGCGCGCCAACTACCTGCGCGTGCTGCAACTCTGGAAAGTCTGAGCGGCCGAAATAAACTCCTCGACCGACTGATTTTATTGTTCACCAGCTAGACCCTTTGCCAAAAATTAGTTCCGTTATTCGGAATGCGTTTTGCAAACGGATCGGATGATTTTTGGTAGATCCATCAAGTGCTGGATCGACTCAACGAGCTTGTCGCTGAGGTCCTTGCTTTGTTTCGTGAAGTAGCCGGCCAGGTAGTGTCCTTTCAGGTGCTGCCAAAGTCGCTCGATCGGGTTGAAGTCGGGGCTGTAAGGTGGCAAATACACCGGCTCGATGTGATGCCAACACAGGCTCTTGGTTTTATGCCAGCCGGCGTTGTCGAGGACGAGCAGAACGCGTTTGCCTCGACGCTTCGGCACCTCCGCGGCCATCGCATCAAGGAAGATCTGGAAAACCGCCGTGTCGCACTGAGGAATGATCAGGCTCACCAGCTGGCCGGTCGAGGGATTGACCGCGCCGATGACATTCTGCCGGACGTGACTCCCCTGGTAGGCCTGGGTCGGTCGCGAGCCCCGCTTGGCCCATTTATGGCGC
>NZ_JBIKBQ010000067.1:0-21901 GCF_058122085.1 Luteolibacter sp.
CTGCATGTCACGCTTTGCCAATAAAGTCGCCGTCGTCACCGGAGGTGGCCGCGGAATCGGTCAGGAAATCGCCCGCGCCCTCGCCGCCGAGGGAGCCAGGGTCGCCGTCGTCAGCCGCAGCGAATCCAGCTGCGGCAAAGCCGCCGACGAAATCAACGCCGCCTTCCCCGGCTCCGCCACCGCCTACGCCGTGGACATCGCCGACCACGCCGCCGTGCAGGAGCTCGCCAAGAAAATCGGCGACGAACTCGGCAGCGTGAACATCCTCGTCAACAACGCCGGCGTCACCCGCGACGGACTGCTCATGCGGATGAAGGAAGAGGACTGGGACACCGTCCTCGACACCAACCTCAAAGGCGCTTTCAACACCGTCAAAGCCTTCATGCGCGTCCTCATGAAAGCCGAGGACCCGCGCATCATCAACATCGCCTCGGTCATCGGACTCATCGGAAACGCCGGCCAAACCAACTACTCCGCCAGCAAGGCCGGCCTGATCGGTTTTACCAAAGCCGTCGCCCGCGAACTCGCCGGCCGCAGCGTCACCTGCAACGCCGTCGCCCCCGGATTCATCACCACCGACATGACCGACGAGTTACCCCAAGCCGTCAAGGACGCGGTCATCGCCAAAATCCCGCTCAGTGTTTTCGGCGAAACCAAGGACATCGCCGAGGTCGTCACCTTCCTCGCCAGCCCCGCCGCCCGTTACATCACCGGCCAGGTCATCGCCGTCGATGGCGGCATGACCATGTGATTCTGATTTCAGCATTTCAGTTTTCAGCACCTCAGCTTATACTTCAAAGAATGAAGCTCATTCTCCTGCGCCACGGAAAAGCCGAAGACAGCCACCCCGACGGTGATTTTTCGCGAGCCCTCGTCGAAAAAGGCCGCAAGCAAGCCCGTCGCGCCGCCAAGCTCCTCAAAGCCGCCGGCGAGCTTCCCGACATCGTCCTCACCAGCCCGCTGGTCCGCGCCCGCCAGACCGCCGAGGAATTCTGCCAGACCGCCGAAATCCCCGGCGCGACGATCCAAGGCTGGCTCGCCAGCGGCATGGCCCCGGAAACCGCGCTCAAGGAACTCACCGCTTTTCACGACTTCAAGAGCGTCGCCATCGTCGGCCACGAGCCGGATTTCTCCGGACTCATCCAGTGGATTCTCGGCATCTCCAGCGGCGGCATCGATGTCAAAAAAGGAGCCGTCGCCTGCCTCGAAATCAATCCGCCCACCCGCCGCGGCACGCTCCTCTATCTCATCCCGCCGAAATTCGCCGGAGAGATCGAGTCGTGACGGACCGGTAAAAGCCACGGCCTAACAACCCAAGCCCGGCGACGGCGCCACGGGGCGCGCCGATCGCGGATCGAATATCAGACCACCGCGTCATCGTCTCACAATTTCTCCTGTCTTGCCGTCAACCCGAACACCCTGAGTGAACGCTCGGCGCTGACCATCGTTGAAAAAGGTGTCACGCACGTAGTAATAGCATGAGTCGGCGTAAATCTGCCAATCGTGCTTCAGTGAGAGTGTCCAAGGTGTCTGCGTGATGATCGAACCTGCCTGAGCCGGCGTGACTGAGAAACCAGATGGCGCGGGCAAGTCCGGCGGAAAGTGCGTTCTGCGGGTCATGGCGTGGGTTGGAGGGGCGGGAAAAAGCACGCGCCAGTCGTAGAGCCGGCCCTGCCGGATGGCGAGGGATTTCCACGAGCCTACTGAAACGCGCGCGGGGCGCTTGATCACTCCTCGAGCAAATCGCCCGCATCCCTCCAAAACGAGCGATCGACAACTCAGGAATCGACGATACAAGCCTCATCGTCATCGCGGTCGCAGCCCCTCCGGAGAGTGAAAATCACGGCTGACAAAATCGGCTTGAAACTTGGCACGCATGATGCTTTTTCATGCGCGTCAGCCGTCTCCGGCGGGTGAAGGAACGCCTTCATCTCCGGGGATCACTGAAACTAATTACCGTTAATCACTGAAAATCAACATCATCATGGCCAAATACAAATTGGAATACATCTGGCTCGACGGCTATACCCCCGTGCCGAATCTCCGCAGCAAAACCCAAGTCAAAGAATTCGCCAGCTTTCCAAGCCTCGAGCAACTCCCGTTGTGGGGCTTCGACGGCAGCTCGACCCAGCAAGCCGAAGGCCGCAGCTCCGACTGCATGCTCAAGCCAGTCGCCATTTATCCGGACAGCACCCGCAAGAACGGCGCCCTCGTGATGTGCGAGGTCATGATGCCCGACGGCGTCACCCCGCACCCGACCAACGGCCGCGCCACCATCCTTGACGATTCCGGCGCATGGTTCGGCTTCGAGCAGGAATATTTCCTCTATCAAGACGGCCGCCCGCTCGGCTTCCCTGCCGATGGCTTCCCCGCCCCGCAAGGCCCGTATTACTGCGGCGCCGGCTACAAGGCCGTCGGTGACATCGCCCGCCAGATCGTCGAGGAGCACCTCGACCTCTGCCTCGACGCCGGCATCAACCACGAAGGCATCAACGCCGAGGTCGCCAAAGGCCAATGGGAGTTCCAAATCTTCGGCAAGGGCTCCAAGCGCGCCGCCGATGAAATCTGGACCGCCCGCTACATCCTCAACCGCCTCTGCGAAAAATACGGCATCGACGTGGAATACCACTGCAAACCGGTCAAGGGCGACTGGAACGGCTCCGGCATGCATGCGAATTTCTCCACCACCTATCTCCGCGAAAAGGGTGGCAAGGCATACTTCGAAGCGCTCATGGCAGCCTTCGGCGAGCATTGCGAAGAGCACATCGCCGTCTATGGCCCGGACAACCACCTCCGCCTCACCGGCCTCCACGAGACCCAGTCGATCGACAAGTTCACCTACGGCCTCGCCGACCGTGGCGCGTCCGTCCGGATTCCTCACAGCTTCATGCAGAACGACTACAAGGGCTACCTTGAGGACCGTCGTCCGAACTCCCAAGGCGACCCCTATCAAATCGCCTCGCGGATTCTCAAGACCATCTCGCTCGTGCCGACTCCCTGAGTTAGCCGTCCGGGATCGTCCCGAACGATTCATCCAAAAAGCCGTCTTCCACACCGGGAAGGCGGCTTTTTCCTTTTCCCTGCTTGAAGAGCTTGCGACACACGAAGTAAAAGCAGCCATGGCGAAAGACCCGATTTGCGGAATGGACGTGGATGAAACGACAGCACTCCGCGCCGAGCGCGACGGCCAGACTTACTATTTCTGCGGCGAGTCCTGCCGCGCAAAATTCATCCAACCCAAGGCAGCTCACTCCTGTTGCGGTGGGAATCACGCCCCGGTCGCGCCCGCGGCGGACGCGAAATTCTTCTGCCCGATGTGCCCCGGCATGGAATCCGACAAACCCGGCGAGTGCGCCAAGTGCGGCATGGCGCTGGAACGGAACCCGACATTCGCCGGCAAGACGATCTACACCTGCCCGATGCACCCGGAAATCCGCCAGGACGCGGCTGGCGACTGCCCGAAGTGCGGGATGGCGTTAGAGCCCGTCACGGAGTCCTTGGACGAGGAGGAAAACCCCGAACTGGTGGACATGACCCGCCGCCTCCGCATCGGCGCGGCGCTGGCGTTGCCGGTTTTCCTGCTGGCGATGGCCCACCTGATCCCCTCGCTCGCCCACGACCCGCGGCTCAGCGGCGATGCCTCGCGCTGGACCCAGTTCATCCTCTCCACGCCTGTGGTGATGTGGGCGGGTTGGCCGTTTTTCAAACGCGGCTGGCGTTCGCTTGTTAGCCGGAACTTCAACATGTTCACGCTCATCGCCATCGGTGTCGGCACCGCCTACGTCTTCAGCGCGGCGGTGATGTTGGCACCCGGCGTGTTTCCCGAATCACTGGCTTCCCACGGCCGGGTCGCCATCTACTTCGAGGCCGCCGCGGTGATCGTCGTGCTCGTCCTGCTAGGCCAGGTCCTCGAACTCCGCGCCCGTGGCAAAACCGGCAGCGCAATCCGCGCGCTGCTCGATCTCGCGCCCAAGACCGCGCGCCTCGTCGAGGACGGCAACGAACGCGACGTGCCGCTCGAATCCGTCCAAGCCGGCGCGAACCTGCGCGTCCGCCCCGGCGAGAAAGTCCCGGTCGATGGTAACATCCTCGAAGGCCAATCCTCGCTGGACGAATCCATGATCACCGGCGAGCCGATGCCCGTTAGTAAGACCATCGGCGATCCGGTGACCGGCGGCACGCTCAACACCACCGGCAGTTTCATCATGACTGCCAGCCGCGTCGGCAGCGACACCGTGCTCGCCCGCATCGTGAAAATGGTCGCCGAGGCCCAGCGCAGCCGCGCGCCCATCCAGGCGCTGGCGGACCAGGTCGCCGGCTATTTCGTCCCGGCGGTGCTCGCCGTCTCGCTGGTCACGTTTCTGTTATGGTCGTCGTTCGGTCCCGGGCCCCGCCTCGCCTTCGCCATCGTCAACGCGGTCGCCGTCCTGATCATCGCCTGCCCCTGCGCCCTCGGCCTCGCCACGCCGATGTCCGTCATGGTCGGCATCGGCCGCGGCGCGCAGGCAGGGATCCTCATCCGTAACGCCGAAGCCATCGAGGTGATGGAAAAAGTCACCACCGTCGTCGTGGATAAAACCGGCACGCTCACCGAGGGCAAACCCCGCCTCACCGAAGTCATCGCCGCGGATGGCACGAGCGAAACCGACCTCCTCCTCGCGGCCGCCTCCATCGAGCAAAATAGCGAGCATCCCCTCGCCGCCGCCATCATCAACGGAGCCAAACAACGCGGGATCACGCCGCAGGCAGTCACCGATTTCGACTCGATCACCGGCGGCGGAGTGACCGGTAATTTCTCCGGACGCCAGGTCATCATCGGCAAACTTGAATTTCTCCAACAGCAATCCGTCACCGGATTCGACACCCTCGCCATCAAGGCCGCGGAGCTTCAATCCCAAGGCCGCACCGTGATTTTCGCCGCCATCGACGGCCAAGCCGCGGGCATCCTTGCCATCGCGGATCCTATCAAATCCACCACCCCGCAAGCCATCGCCCGGCTGCACGCGCTCGGGTTGGAAATCATCATGCTTACCGGCGACAACGAACGCAGCGCCCAAGCCGTTGCCAGATCCCTCGGCCTCGATCAAGTGAAAGCCGGCGTCGAACCGCAGCACAAACACGAGTTCGTCCGGCAACTCCGCGAGCAAGGTCACATCGTCGCCATGGCCGGCGATGGCATCAATGACGCGCCCGCCCTCGCCGCCGCCCACGTCGGGATCGCGATGGGCACCGGCACCGATGTCGCGATGGAAAGCGCCGGCATCACCCTCGTGAAAGGCGATCTCCGCGGCATTGCCCAAGCCATCACGCTCAGCCGCGCGATGATGCGGAACATCCGCCAGAACCTGTTCTTCGCCTTCATTTACAACACCCTCGGCGTCCCGGTGGCCGCCGGAATCCTGTATCCGTTTTTCGGCATCCTGCTCAGCCCCATCCTCGCGGGTGCCGCGATGAGCCTGAGTTCCGTCTCGGTCATCAGCAACGCACTCCGCCTGCGAAAAACCAAACTGCTAGATCACTGATCAGGCCACCACTTTCTTCACGAAGCACGCCTTCAGGCCGATGGTGATGCCATCCATTTTGCAGGTGATTTCATGATCGCCATCTACCAGACGAATCGGCTTCGACTTGGTTCCCACCTTGAGAACCTGCGACGAGCCCTTCAATTTCAAGTCCTTGATCATCGCCACCACGTCGCCATCCGCGAGCACGTTGCCATAGGCGTCCTTGACGATCCGGTCCGTGGCGGCGGCGTCTTCCGACTGCGCTTCGATTTTCCAATCATGCCCGCAAGTGACGCACTCGAAGTGGTCGGAGTGGGTCAAAACATCGGTCATCTCGCACATCGGGCAGGCGGTTTCGCTCATAGGCGGCCACGAAAGACCACCCCCTGCCCGAACTCAAGCACTTACTCCGCAGGGATGTTCCAAACACAGGGAAGAGAGTCGTCTCCGCTGAAGTTTCCGGCGGCACAAGACCTTTTCGATGAATGCGCTTCAATGAAAGCCTGCCATTCCGCAGTGTAATGGTTGATCCATTTTTCATCACTGCCACACAGCCAGTTCTTGCTCGACGCGGAAGAATCGGCGGATGGGTTCTTGGATTTTTGCGATCCGGATTTGGCGGATTTAGGGGTCGCGGGCCGCACGCCCGCGCTCGGGTATTGGGTAGCATTCATACATTTTCAGATAATGGCTTTGAGGGGATTTACGAATGACATGACTACACCACGGATTTTAGATATAAAAGGAATTTCTATTGAATCTTGATCACTCCTGCGGAATGACGGGATTTGGAAAGCGAACCCACCCATGGACCGGCTCAAACCTTCATTCTTCGAGAGAAATCCCGTGATTTTCGCCCGGGAATTGATCGGCGCGCACTGGTTGTTCAATGTGCTGGTGAAGGGCGACGATGAATCGGGCTTCGTGCTGTTCCGGGCGCTGGAAGCGGTGTCGGGCATCGAGCAAATGCGCGGCCGGCGGGAAGGCGCGGCGGACCGCTTGCTGGGCGCCGGACCGGGGCGGTTGACGGCCAAGCGCACGGCACGAGTTTTCTCGAACTCCCGGATTGCGGAATCATCCGCAGCGAAGCGGTGGAGACCTGCGCGGGCGGCCGCGTCGGCATTTCCCGGGCCACCGAGTTTCCATGGCGCTTTGGCGATCCGTCGTCGAGCTCGCTCAGCCGGAAATTCTGATAGCTCCAGGCCTTGAACAAACCGCCGCGTATCCCGGCGAGCGCGGCGGGTCCTTGGCGACGAGTTCCAACAGCTCGATGTCTCCCCGGTCACGGGCTTCGCACCGCGTCCATGCGGTCGCCGCCCGCTTTGGAGTGCCCCGCAACGTGATTCAGGCGCAAGCCAGACGCTATGCGACCTATCGGGCAACTCATTAGTTGGAGTTCACGAAGCCGGGTGCTCACCAGAAAACCATCCGCAGCCCGGCGAGCATGGAGAACACCACGATCATCCACTCGAAGGCCGCCTGCGGCACGTGTTGCAAGAGCCATTTCCCGCCCACGATTCCCACCGCCACCGCAGGCAGCAGCTTGAGGTTTTCCAGCAAACTCTCCGGCGTGATCAGCGCCAGCCGCGCGTTGAGCGGCACCTTGATCAGATTGATCAGCAGGAAAAACCGCGCGCCGATGCCGATGAGCTCCATCTTCGGCACCCGCCGCGCCATCAGATAGAGCTGGATCACCGGGCCCGCCGCGTTCGCCAGCATCGTGGCGAAGCCGCCTAACACACCCGCGCCCAGACCGAAGCCTTGCGAGCCCGCCATGCGGTCGAAGCCCGCCGCCTGCCAGCGCCGGAACACCTGCAGCGCCACCATCAGCAGCACGCAGCCGCCGATGACCCGCCGCGCGGTGATTTCCGAAATCCCGCCCAGCACCCACCATCCCGCGGCGATCCCGAGCAAGGCCGGCCCCAGCAACTTCCACACCGGCCGCCACGAGCCGTGTTTCAAAAACGCCGGATAGGCCATCAGGTCCGCCGCGATCAGCAGCGGAAGCGCCAGTCCGACCGACGCCTTCGAGCCGTAAATATCCGCCAGCAAGACCACCGACACCATCGAGATCCCGCTGAACCCCGCCTTCGACAAGCCGATGCACAACGCCGCCAACAGCGCCAAAGCATAAACCGACGGATCCGAAAGCATCTCCCCGCGAACCATCGGCGGATCGCTTGTGCCAGCAAGCACAAACGACCGTACGACTTGCCCCTTCCCAAGCCCCCGCTGCGGTGTTCATCATGCCGCATGGCCACCCTCGCGCGGATTCTACGCCACACCTTGCGCTTCCCGCTGCAGAGCTTGCTCTCGTTGCTGATGGCCGTCCTTTGCACCTCGCTGGTCCTCGTCCTGCCCGGCATCACCATGCGTTTCATCGATGAAATCATCGCCAAGAACCGACCCGACCTCATCCTCTCCACCGCCGCGCTCGGCATCGGCGCCATCTTCGTCCGCCAGCTCCTTTTCACCCTCCGCACCTATCTGAACAACTCGCTGGAGCTCAAACTCACCCACCTCGTCCGCGTCGAGCTCTACGACAAGCTCCAGCGACTGCCGGTGAAATGGTTCGATTCCAACTCGTCGGGCGAAATCATGTCCCGCGTCGCCGACGACGTGCCCGCCATGGACCGCGTCATCATCGAGGGCGTGGACCAGGCCATCGCCGCGGTGCTGCAGCTCGCCATCATCATCGGCTACATGCTCTATCACTCGTGGCAGCTCACACTGGTAACCTTGATTCCCCTGCCCGTCATCGGCGTCATCACCACCTGGTGGGCGCGCCGCTCCGAGCCGCTGTGGCGCGCGTCCTCCGAGGCCTCGTCCGCGCTCAACGCCATCCTCCACGACAATCTATCCGGCATCCGCCAGATCAAGGCCTACACCGTCGAGCCCAAGGCCCTCGACACCTTCGACAAGGCCTCGCGCAAGGTCGGGGAAAGCCACATGACCGTCATGCGCGGCCAGGCCATCGTCTGGCCCGGCGTCTCGCTCATCGCCGAGTCCGGCATCATCCTGATGGTCGCCTGCGGGGCCTGGTGGACGCTGCGCGGAAATCTATCACCCGGCGTCGTCATCGCCTTCCTCGTCGCCTGGGGGTTCCTGTTCGACCCCATTTCCCGCATCAATCCCCTCGCCCAGACCTTCACCCGTGGCGCCGTCTCCGCCAAGCGGATCTTCGCCATCATCGACACCCCGGACGAATCCCACCTCACCGAAGGCGAGCGCCCTGAAGGCTTCCGCGGCCACGTGCGCTTTGAAAACGTCTCCTTCACCTACGCCGGCCACGCCCCCGCCATCGACGGACTCACCCTCGAAGCGCTGCCCGGCGAGACTATCGCCCTCGTCGGCGCGACCGGAGCCGGCAAGTCCACGGTCCTCAACCTGCTCACCCGCTTTTACGAACCGACCGCCGGCCGCATCCTCATCGACGGGGTCCCGCTGGCCGGAGTTTCCAAGGAATGGCTGCGCGACCAGCTCGGCTACGTCACCCAGGAAAGCTTCCTCTTCAACACCACCCTGCGCGAGAACCTCCTGCTCGCCAAGCACGACGCCAGCGACGAGGAAATCTGGTCGGCCCTCGAAGCGGCCAATGCTGCTAGCTTCGTCCGCACCGGTCCCGACGGCCTCGACACCATCGCCGGCGAGCGCGGCGGCCGCTTTTCCGGCGGCGAGAAACAACGCCTCTCCATCGCCCGCGCGCTGCTGAAAAATCCCCCGCTGCTGCTCCTCGACGAAGCCACGTCCGCCCTCGACAACACCACCGAACGCCTTGTCCAGCAAGCGCTTGAAAACCTGCGCTCGGACCGCACCTGCTTTGTCATTGCACACCGCCTCTCCACCGTGCAGAAGGCAGACCGCATTTGCGTCCTCCACCACGGAAAACTCATCGAACAAGGAACCCACGCCGAACTCCTTGCGGTTGGCGGCGCATACGCCAAACTGTGCGAAGCCAGCTTCGCTAACGATCCTCGACCCGCCGCCTGAAACCCACCAGTCTCCCACCCAACAACTCTCCTCATGGAAACACTCATCAAGCTCCCGGACTCCGCCGCTCCCAGCACCATCGCCGAGATCCTCGCCTCGCTGCGCAAGGAACACTTCGAGCCCCGCCACGAAGCCAAGGCCTGGGGCGACTGGATCTATCTGGACAGCTACACCACCGTCATCAGCATCGAGTGCAACCACGGCCTCAGCAGCACCGCCACCATCGAGCACGGCGATGGCGAGGAGGAGGGCGAACCCGTCACCTCGCTCTACCGCGCCTTCGGCCGCCTCGGCTGGCTCGGCATCGACGGTGACGGCGAGTTTCCACTGGACTGAGCCATGAGAGACATCAGCCACCCCGCCGAGCGACTGGTCCAGGCAATGGCCCGGATCTATCAATACCGGATGACCACCACTTCCGGCGGAAACCTCTCGATCCGAGACGCCGACGGTTCGATCTGGATCACCCCCGCGCGGGTGGACAAGGGCGCGCTGCGCATCGAGGACATCGTCCGCGTCCTGCCGGACGGCAGCACCGAGGGGCTGCACAAGCCCTCCTCCGAGTTTCCCTTCCACAAGCAAATCTACGACGCGCGGCCCGACCTCGGCGCCATCGTCCACGCCCACCCGGTGGCGCTCGTCGCCTTCAGCATCTGCGGGCAGGCACCGGACACCCGGCTTTTCACCAAGGCCCATTCGGTCTGCGGCGAGCCGGGATTCGCGCCTTACGCCCTGCCGGGCAGCAACCTGCTAGGCGAGCGCATCGCCACCGTCTTCGCCGCCGGGCATGATTGCGTGATGTTGGAAAACCACGGCGTCGTCGTGGGCGGCAAGGATTTCGCGGACGCATTCCGCCGCTTTGAAACCTTCGAATTCCTCGCCAAGACCGTGATCAAGGCGCGCGCCCTCGGCCCGGTGAAATATCTGACCGCGGAGCAACTCGCCGTCGGCGAGAAACCCGCGTCGGAGCTTGAGGAGTTCGATCCCGGCCTCGCCACCAGCGCGGAACGCTCGCTGCGCCGCGAGTTGTGCGACTTCATCCGTCGCGGCTATCACCAGCGCCTGCTCACCAGCAACGCCGGCAGCTTCTCGGTGCGGGTCGATGACGACTCGTTCCTCATCAGCTCGAAACTGGTGGACCGCGCGACGATCACGCCTGACCAGCTCGTCCTCATTCACCAAGGCCGCCGCGCCCGCGGCACCCAGCCCAGCCAAGCCTGCCATCTCCACCAGCTCATCTACCGGAAACATCCGGAGATCCGCGCCATCGTCAACGCCACGCCGGTCAACGCCACCGCGTTCTCCGCCTCCGCCGCCCGCCTCGACACCCGCACCATTCCGGAGAGCTACATCTTCCTCCGCGACGTGGCAGTGCTGCCTTTTTCCTGGGTCTATGACGCGCCGGAAAAAATCGCGGAAACCATGACTCCGGAGTTCCCCATCGCGCTCATCGAGAACGACTGCGCGCTGGTGTTAGGCAAAACCATCCTCGACGCCTTCGACCGCCTCGAAGTCCTCGAATCCACCGCCGAGGCCGTCATCCTCAGCCGCTCGCTCGGCGAGGTGCGGCCGATGGGAGACGAGGTCATCGAGGAACTCATCCAAGCCTTCCTCAAATAAGCATCCGTTGGAATTTCCTGACGGTTTTCCAATAGCTATCCGCCGCCCTCCGCCCGCATCCTCCCATCCCACCTACCTCTATGATTGTCCCCTGGCTTGTCTTCATCGGTTTCGTCTTCGTCATGTTAGCGCTCGATCTCGGCGTGTTTCACCGGAAGTCCCACATCGTCGGCTTCAAGGAATCCATCGCCTGGTCGGCGGTGTGGATCACCCTCGGGCTGTCATTTTCGGTGCTGGTTTATTTCGCCTACAACGGACAATGGTACGGGCTCGGCCTGACACCTGACAGCGTGGACGGCCTGGTCAATAACGGCAAACTCGCCGCCACCAAGTATCTCACCGGATACGTGGTGGAGAAATCGCTGAGCGTGGACAACATCTTCGTCATCGCGATGGTCTTCGGCTCGCTCGCAGTGCCCGCGCGCTATCAGCACCGGGTCTTGTTCTGGGGCATCCTCGGCGCGCTGGTGATGCGCGGCGCGATGATCGGCGTCGGCTCCGCGCTGGTGCACAATTTCCACTGGGTGCTCTACGTGTTCGGCGTGTTCCTGATCCTCACCGCGCTGAAAATGTTGTTCATGAAGGAAAAGGAAGAGCATCCGGAAAACAACCCGCTCGTCCGCTGGCTGCAAAAACATTTCCCGATCACCCGCAACTATCACGGCCAGCATTTCCTGGTGAAGGCCGGCAGCCCGAACGCCCACGAGACCGCCGAGCCCGGCGCCGCCGTCGTGGCCGATCCCGTGGTGGACGCCGCGCCTCACGGCAAATGGCTGCTCACCCCTCTCGCCGTCGCGCTCGTGCTGGTCGAGGTGACCGACCTGATCTTCGCCGTCGATTCCATCCCCGCGATTTTCTCGATCACCGCGGACCCCTTCCTCGTATTCACCAGCAACGTCTTCGCCATCCTCGGCCTGCGCTCGCTGTATTTCGCGCTGGCCGGGATGATCTCGCAGTTCCGCTACCTCAAGCCCGCGCTCTCGCTGATCCTGCTGGTCGTCGGCGTGAAAATGCTCGCCGCCAAGTGGCTCAAACTCTGGCTCGGCGACTCGTTCAACCTTACCATCCTCGCGGTGATCCTGGGCATTCTCGCGACCGGCGTGATCACCTCATGGCTAGTGAGACCGAAAAGCGAAAACCGCTGACTAGGCCCCGAGATAGGCGGCCTGCACTTGCGGGTCGGCCTTCACTTGGGCGGACGGACCTTCGATGAGAATCTTCCCGGTTTCCAAAACGTAGGCATAGCTGGAGATATCGAGCGCGAGATTGGCGTTCTGCTCGACGAGCAAAATGGTCAGTCCCTGCTCGCGGTTGATCTCCACGATCCGTTCGAAAATCGTCTTCACCAGCAGCGGCGCGATGCCGAGCGACGGCTCGTCGAGCATCAGGAACTTCGGCCTGCTCAGCAACGCGCGACCAATCGCTAACATCTGCTGCTCGCCCCCGGAAAGCGTGCCGGCGGATTGGTTCTCGCGCTCCTTGAGCCGGGGAAACAGGCCGAAGACATACTCCGTTTGCTCCGCGATCCACTTGCGGTCGCGCTGGAGGTAAGCGCCCATCTTGAGGTTTTCATGCACCGTCAGGTTCGCGAAAACCATGCGGCCCTCGGGCACGTGGCAAAGCCCGCCCGCCACGATCCTCTCGGGCGGCAGCTTGGAAATTTCCCGGCCGTCATAACGGATCGAGCCGGACGCCGGCTTCACCAGCCCGGACAGCGCCCGCAGCGTCGTCGATTTCCCCGCGCCGTTAGCACCGATCAGCGTGACGATGCCACCCTGCGGCACCTTGAGGCTGACGCCGTGGAGGGCTTTGATCGCGCCGTAGGAGACGTGTAGATTTTCAATCTCAAGCATGACCGGGATCGGTGGGGGTGGCTGCCGCGCCGAGATAGGCTTCGATAACTTTCGGGTGGCGTTGGATTTCCTTCGGCGTTCCCTCGGCGATCTTGATGCCGTATTCGAGGACGGCGATGCGCTCGCAGATGCCCATGACGACTTTCATGTCGTGCTCGACGAGCAGGACGGCGAGGTTGTAGCGCTCCTTGACGAAGCGGATGAGGCGCATCAGGTCGTCTTTTTCGGACGGGTTCATGCCGGCGGCAGGTTCGTCTAGCAAGAGGAGCCTGGGGCGGGTGGCGAGGGCGCGGACGATTTCGAGGCGGCGCTGGTCACCGTAGGGGAGCGAGACGGCGAGCTCGTCGCGCTGCTGGGTGAGGTTGAAGATTTCGAGCAGTTCGAGGGCGCTCTTTTCGGTTTCGGCTTCGGCGGTTTTCCAGCCTTTGCCGCGCCAAAGGGCGCTAAAATAACCCTCTCCATTGTGGAGGCGCGCGGCGACGCGGATGTTGTCGAGCACGCTGAGGCTGCGGAAGAGCCGGATGTTCTGGAAGGTGCGGGCGATGCCGGCCCCGGCGAGGCGGTTAGGCTTGATGCCGAGCGTGTCTTTTCCGGCGAGGCGGATCGCGCCAGAGGTGGGCCGATAGACGCCGGTGATCATGTTGAAGGCGGTGGTCTTGCCCGCGCCGTTCGGACCGATCAGGCCGACGAGCTCGCCATCGCCGACGGAAAGGCTGAGCTCGCTAACGGCGGTGAGGCCGCCGAACTTGATGGTGGCTTTTTCAAGCTCGAGCAACGGCGCGTTCATGAGTGGCTGCGGCGTTTGAAGTTGAAGGAAAACAATCCCGCGGGACGCAGCAGCATCAGCAGAATGATGAGCAGGGCGTAGATGATCATCCGGTATTCCGAGAAATCGCGAAGCAACTCGGGCATCAACGTGAGCAGGATGGCGGCGGCGATGACGCCCACGGTCCGGCCCATGCCGCCGAGGATGACCATCACCACGATGTCGATGGATTTCAGCCAGTCGAAGCCGGTGGGCGAGAGGAATTGCTTGTGATGAGCATACAAGCCGCCGGCGATTCCGGCGAAGAACGCGCCGGTGACGAAGGCGGTCACCTTGGTCCGTGTGGTATCGACGCCGTTGGACTCGGCGGCGATTTCATCATCATGCACGGCGATGAAACCGCGACCGTAGGTGGAGTTCACCAGCGCGGAAATCGCGTAAATCGTGATGGCGGCGAAGCCGAAGGTCCAGCCGAGGTTGGTGAATTTCGGGATGCCCTTGAGTCCGCTGGCCGCACCGATGGCTTCAGTGTTCTGGGCGACGACCCGGATGATTTCCCCGAAGCCGAGGGTGACAATGGCGAGGTAGTCGCCACGCAAGCGAAGCGAAGGCACGCCGACTAACAATCCGACCGCGGCGGCGAGCAAACCACCAGCGACGAGCGCCAGCGGGAAATACCAGATCGCGTTGGCGGCGTCGCCGACTTGCAGCGAGATCCACGCCGAGAAGAATCCGCCGACGGCCATGAACCCGGCATGGCCGAGGCTGAACTGGCCGGTGTGGCCGTTGATCAGGTTGAGGCTGGTCGCGAGGATGATCGCGATGCCGACATCGATGACGACGCCGAGGTAGTAGCGGTTGAACTGCGGGGTGAAATAGGAAGCGAGGATCGCGAGTGCGATCCCTAGCAACAGCCAGCGTTTTGCTCCGGGGAACGGCATCAGACTTTCTCGACGGAAGAGCGGCCCAGGAGACCGGCAGGTTTTAACAGGAGGATGAGGATGAGGATGCCGAAGGCGATGGCGTCGCGGTAGTTCGACAACTCGGGGATGCCGCCGGCGAAGGTTTCCAGCAAACCTAGCAGCACGCCGCCGAGCACCGCGCCGGGGAGATTACCGATGCCGCCGAGCACCGCGGCGACGAACGCGCGGAGGCCGGGCTGCACGCCCATCAGCGGCTCGATGCCGGGAGCCTTGATCGCGTAGAGAATCCCGGCGATGGCGGCGAGCGCGGAGCCGAGGCCGAAGGTGAACGAGATGATCCGGTCCACCGGCACGCCCATCAGCGAGGCGGCCTGCTGGTTGTAGGAAACGGCGCGCATCGCGGTGCCGACGCGGGTTTTCTGCACGATGAACCACATCGCCACGAGCAGAACGATGGTCACTCCCACCGTGAGCACGTCGTTGCTGGAAATGACGAGGTTGCCCAGATGGATCGCCTGCTCCGGCAGCAGTTGCGGGAACGGCTGCGGCGCGGCTCCGAAGACCTTCTCGTTCTGCGCGGTGAACTCGATGAGCAGCGAAACGCCGATGGCGGTGATCAGCACGGCGAGCTTCGGTCGGTTTCTCAAGGGCCGGTAAGCCAGCTTTTCAATCAGCATGCCGAGGCAAGCACACAGCGCCGCGGCGACGATGAAGACCATGATGCAGGCCAGCGCCGACTGCGAGCCGAGCAGCTTCTCGATCTTCGGCGCGATGTAAAACGCGGTGAACGCGCCGAGCATCAGCACATCACTGTGGGCGAAGTTGATGAAGCGCAGCACGCCGTAAACCATCGTGTATCCCAACGCGATGAGCGCGTAAATCGCCCCCAGCCCGAGCCCGTTAATCGTTTGCTGAAGGAACCAATCCAAGTGCGGCTGTCAGTTGAGAGTTGCGGGAAAATTAGAAATCGGCCGTTCTCAACCTCAAGGATTCACCGTCGCGTTGTAGGTGAACTTGCCGCCTTTGATCTGGATGAAAACGAGGGCCTTCACGGCGTCGCGGTCGGCATTGAGCGAGAAGTTGCCGCTGGCTCCGGAGAAATCCTTGGTGGCGGCGATCGCGTCGCGCAGGGCGGCGGACTCGGTGGTGTTAGCACGCTTGATCGCATCGACGAGGACCATCGCGGAGTCATAACCAAGGACGGCCATCGCATCGGGAGACTTGCCGTTGAAGCGCTTTTTGTAGGCACCCACGAACGCGGTCATTTCCGGAGTCGGCTGCTCGATCGAGCAATGGGTCGAGAAATAATGGCCTTCCACCGCGTCCTTGCCAATGGTGAGCAGGCTCTCGCTCTCCCAGCCGTCGCCGCCGAAGATCGGGATGTTCATGCCGAGCTGCTTGGCCTGGATGCAGATGAGCGCGACGTCGTTATAATATCCGGGAAGGAAGATCGCGTCCGGCGCGTCGCTCTTGATGGCGGTGAGCTGGCCCTTGAAATCCTTGTCGCCGCCGTTGAAGTCGAGCTCGATGCCGACGGTGCCACCGCTGGTGGTGAACTTCTCCTTGAAGCTCTTGGCGAGGCCCTTGCTGTAGTCGCTCTTCACGTCGGTGAGGATCGCGACTTTTTTCGCTTTCAGCGTGCCGCTGGCGAAGTTGGCGAGCGCGCCGCCTTGGAAGGTGTCGTTGAAGCAGACGCGGAAAATGTAGTCACCCTCTTTGGTGACCGTCGGGTTGGTGGAAGCCGGCGAGATCATGGGAATCTTGTTTTGCTGGCAGATCGGTGCGGCTTCGAGCGAGCGGCTGGAAGCGACTTCGCCGAGGATCGCGACCACGCCGTCCTTGGAGATGAGCTTGTTGACCGCGTTGGCGGGTTCGCCGGCTTTGGTCTGGTCGTCCTCGGTGAGCAGCTCGAGTTTCTTGCCGAGCACGCCGCCCGCCGCGTTGACCTGCTCGATGGCAAGGAGCGTGCCTTCATGCGAGGAGGTGCCGAATGTCGCTTCCTTGCCGGTGAGCGAGGCGAATTCCCCGACCTTGATCGTGTCACCGCCTCCGGACTTGCAACTCGGGAGCGAGAGCAGGCTGACAAGCGAGGCGGCAGTGGCGAAAATCAGTTGGAAAGGTTTCATGCGGGAACGATTGGCGAGCGAAGCGCGGAATTTAGGTAGCCGCCCTACCGAGTGCAACAGCATATTTCATGCCCGCCACGTCACCCCCTACCCGCCCAGATAGCTCATCTCCGCCTTGGGCAGCCCGCCCCGCCCGCGCTCTTCGGAATAGCGGTCCGCCCGCGTCTGCCAGATCGAGCGCACCGTTTCCGCGAGGACGGAGGAATCCATCCCGCTCCGCAATATCCCCCGCAGGTCGTGGCCCTCCGCCGCGAACAGGCAGGTGAAAATCTTCCCGTCCGCGGACAACCGCAGCCGCTGGCAATCGCTGCAAAACGGCTTGGTCACCGAGCGGATCAGTCCGATCTCGCCCGCCCCGTCGCCGTGGCTCCAGTGGGCGGCGACCTCGCCGCGATACGCCGGGTCACGTGGCACCAACGGGAACTCTCCGGCTAGAACCGATAAAATTTCATCACCCGAGATCACCTCGCCGAGTTTCCAGCCGTTCGTCTCGCCCACGTCCATGTATTCAATATAGCGCAGGTCCACTCTGGCGGACTTGGCCCAGCGGGCGAGCGGCAGGATTTCCCCCTCGTTCACGCCGCGCTGGATCACCGCGTTCACCTTCACCGGCAACCCGAACGCCTGCGCCGAGCTGATCCCGGCCAGCACCCGCTCCACCTTCGCGCCCACCCCGTTCATTTCCGCGAAAATCTCCGGATCTAACGCGTCAAGACTCACCGTCACCCGACTCAGCCCCGCCAGCGCGAGCGCCTCCGCATGATGCGCGAGCAAGACGCCGTTCGTCGTGACCGCGATGTCCTTCACGCCCTCCACCGTCGCCAGCATCGCCACCAGATCCTCCAACCCGCGCCGCAGCAGCGGCTCGCCGCCGGTCAGCCGGATCTTTTCAATTCCCAGCGGGACCCAAGTTCCCACCAGACTGACGATTTCCTCAAACGTCAGCAACTCCTCCCGCGGCATGAACGCATGACCCGGACCGAACACCTCCACCGGCATGCAGTAGCGGCAGCGGAAATTGCAGCGATCCGTCACCGAGATCCGCAAATCGCGCAGTCCGCGTCCCAGAAAATCCATCGGCAGGTCCATCGCCGGAACGATGACCGATCTCGGCCCGACCGCAATCCCCAATGAATCGTCCCGCCATCGCTATCGCCTCCCGCGGGGTGGAATTCAAATCGCCCTTTGCCTCCGCCGGCGGCTGGCACTCCGCGCGGCGCGTCTTTTCGCCCGTCCGAGAGCATTATCACCCGCCTTGCAACCGCCGATCATTTCGACAAACCACCTAATCTGCTGATAATCAGCAGACTTGAAGCAAGACACCGCCGCCCGCTTAAAAATCTCATTTTCCTGCCATTGGCGGGTTGACAAGCCGCTTCCGGTACCTAGAGTGCGCGCCCCGAGCCGGCAACCGGACGGATCACGAACCTTTATTTGAGGCCCAAGCCATGAGCAAACGCACTTATCAGCCATCCAAGCGCACACGGAAAAACCAATTCGGCTTCCGGGCCCGCATGGCCACCAAATCCGGCCGCGACATCATTCGCCGCCGCCGCCAAAAAGGCCGCAAGCGCCTGATTCCAAAGGGTGTTGAGATTCAATACAGCCGTCACACGACGCAGCACGGCAACTGAGGCTCCGCCCTCAGGCAGTCACGGGAGTCCACAGCATCCCCGCCATGCGACTCCCGCGGACATCCAGCATGACCCAACGCGCGGACTTCGCGCGGGTCAAAACCACCGGTCAGGCGAAAGCCGGCCGGTTTGTTATTTTAAGCACTCTGCCTGATCCGTCGCTCACCACGATCCGCACCGGCTTCATCACCACCAAGCGCAGCGGCAAGGCCCACGACCGCAGCCTGCTGCGCCGCCGGTTCCGCTCGCTCGTCCAGTCCCACGCCCCCGCATTTGTGGAAATCCGCCGCTACCTCGTCACCATCGCCCGGCCGGGTGCCTCCAAGGCGACCTTCGCCGAACTGGAGGAAGACTGGGTGCGGCAAGCCAAGCGGCTCGGCCTGTTCCCCCGCCCCGCCCAAAAATCGTGATCTCGCGATTTGTCAGCACCGTGATTCGTCTCCTGATCCGCTTCTATCAGCGGGTTCTCAACCCGATGTTGAAAGCTGTCTCCGGCCCCGCCATGGGCTGCCGCTACACGCCGAGCTGCTCGAACTATTTCCTCCAAGCGGTGGACGCCCTCGGCCCGTTCCTCGGCTCGTGGCATGGAATTTGTCGGATTTTCCGCTGTCATCCATGGGGTGGCTGCGGTTATGACCCCGTCCCGTCGCCCGGCGCGCCGGTAACTGAAAAGCATTGCTGCTCGCGCCACCGCGAAACACCTCACCTCTAACTTTCCACCACGCCTCCATGTACGATCGTAAAACCTGGGTCATCCTCGCCCTCTGCGGCGGCCTGCTCGCCGCCAACCTCTACTACTCCAGCAAGAACGCCGCCGCACAAGCCGAGCTCCGCGCCCGCGAGCAAGCCTTGCAAAAGAGTCTCCCCGCACCCGGCGTTCCCGCCACCACTACCGCGGAACTCACCGTCGAGCCGCCCCCGCCGCCGACCGAGGAGGAAACCGTCGTTCTCGAAAACGAAGACGTTGCCTTCACACTCACCAACATCGGAGGCGGCATAAAATTCGCCGAGTTCAAGAAACAGTTCCAAGTCGGCAGCAAGACCGAACTCGTCCAAGCCAACCGTTACGGCATCGGCCCGATCGGCGGCCTGGCAGGCGCTGGCGAAACTTTGGAAAACGTCCCTTACGCCTACAAAGCCGACGAATCCGTGGCAGGAAAGAAGGCCGTGTTTATTGCCAAGCTGCCTTCGGGATTGATCGCGAAAAAATCGTTCTCGCTGGCGGAAGCAGGCAAAGCCGGTTCCAACTACATGCTCGATTTCGAACTCAAGCTCGAAAACTCGGCCACCATCGCCACCAACCTCGGCCAATGGAGCCTCTTCATGGGCGAGGCCTCCCCGCTCTATCAAGCCGAAGTCGGCCAGCAAACCGGATTCTTCTGGAGCGAAAACGGAGGCATCGATTTCAAGGACGGCTCCGGATTCACGGGCGGCATGTTCAGCTCCGCCAAGTCGCTCATGAAAAGCGACAGCGTGAAGCCGGTAAAGTTCGCCGGGGTCACTAACCAGTTCTTCGCAACCGTCATCCGCCCGGCCGAACCCGCCCTCACCCAAGTCTGGGCGAAATCCACCCAAGTCAGCATCGCCGCCGGAGAGGCCACGGTTACCGCCGTCCATGCCGGACTCCAACTTCCCCCGGTTTCCCTCAATCCCGGCCAACCGCTCACCCTCAACTACCTCGTCTTCATCGGACCCAAGCACAACGCGATGCTCCAGAAAATGGACAGCGCCTGGGGCATCGGCTGGGGCGAGGTCATGCAATACGGCTGGTTCTGGTGGGTCTCCGGCCCGCTCAACTGGCTGCTCAATACCTTCCACAGCCTGCTGGACCAAGTCGCCAAAAACTGGTCGTGGGGCCTCGCCATCATCTTCCTGACCATCACCGTCCGCATCATCATCTGGCCGCTCCACGCCAAGTCCACCCACACCATGAAGCGGATGGCCAAGCTCCAACCGGAGATGGCCAAGATCAAAGAGAAATACGCGGACGATCCGAACAAAATCAACACCGAGACCATGGGGCTCTATCGGAAATTCGGGATCAACCCGCTCGGCGGCTGCCTCCCGATGCTCATCCAGATCCCGATCTTCTTCGGTTTCTACCGGATGCTCCAATACGCCGTCGAGCTCCGCGGCCAGGGCTTCCTGTGGGTGGACGACCTCTCGCAGCCGGACACGCTCATGCACATCTCCGGCGTGCCGATCAACATCCTCCCCGTCGTCATGGCGATTTCCAGCTTCCTGCAAATCAAGATGACGCCCAAGACCGGCGACGCCATGCAACAGAAGATCATCATGTTCATGCCGTTCATGTTCTTCTTCTTCTGTTATAACTTCGCCTCCGCGCTCGCGCTCTATTGGACCACCCAGAACATCTTCTCCATCGGTCAGACCTGGCTGATGAACAAGGTGCCCGAGCCCGAGCTCAAGGCCCGCACCGGAACCGACAAGCAGTCCTGGGTCCAGCGGATGGCGGCCCGCCAGGCGGAGATGCAAAAAGCCCAGAAGGCCAAAAGCCAGGGCGGCATGCGCGACGTGACGCCGGATTCCAAGAAGAAGCGTCCCCCGCGGACCGGCGGTTGAGCGACCCGGAGCGCGGCGCGGAAATCACTCGCTGTAAAGGGTGAACTTGGGCTTCGCGGGACCGCGCCAATTTAACAGGCCCTTGCTCCAGGCCCAGAGAAGGCCTTCCGCGAGCAGGAGCAGGAACAGCATGGCTACCAGAAACGCGCCGACTGGCAGCTTGAGAAACGCCACGGCGAACGGGAGCAGGAAAACCGTTTCCACGTCAAACAGCAGGAACAGCAGGCCGAACAGATAGTATTGCGAATGGAAGCGCGTCTGCCGCTCGGCGAGCGGGTTCACACCGCATTCGTAGAGCGCGTTCTTTTCCTTGCCGCGCTTGATCGGCGTGAAAAACGTCATCCAAACACGGGCGAGAACGAGCGAACCGATGGGCACCATCAGCGCCACGGCAAAGAAAATCAGAACCGGTAAATAGGGGTGATTCATAAGCTGGGATTTCTAGGATGGGGATTTACTATTGTCAGAGGCTAGATTTATTTGCAGTCGCACAGGCCACCGAATCAAGCCAAATGTCTGTAGAATTGAAGCCGCTCCCCGACTTTTGACCTACGGACTTGCCTTCGGGAGGCCGGGTTCGTCAGGCGTGGTGATTTCCAGCAAATCCGCCACCAAACGCCCGATTTCAAATTCCACATCGCAACCGATCGCAGTGAAAATTTGAATGAGTTCTACCAGATCCACCCTTCGCTCGCAGGTTTCGATCCTGCTCACCAACCCGTGTTCTCTAGCGAGCAAACGAGCCAAATCGCGTTGCGTGAAGCCTTTTTGGCTACGCAACTCGGCGATGCGCTTGGCGATAAGCCACGGCGGATTTTTAAAAATCGGCAAAAATCTGGTTTTCAGCTGATTGAGCCAAATTACTGCACATGTTCTGCGCCTTCGGGCACAACTCGCGCATG